>CAZSOP010000469.1:0-3579 GCA_964608385.1 uncultured Cytophagia bacterium | reverse complement strand
GCGCTCTTGGCGAGCTTGGCGGTTTTGGGTACGCATTAACCGGATGATCCTTTTTAGTTAACCTTCTGACCTCCCAAATGGGCAGGAAACAAAAAACAGAAAGCGGAAGAGCTCGCGAAAACCGCCGAACGCTGAGGAAACAGACCTGTTTAAATGGACAAAACGCAAAACAAAAATCAACATAAGAGACTTGGATTAAGAGCACAAATAAGCGAATGCGCTTTTAGCTTTCTTCAAAGCACTGTACATTTTGCTTTAAATCAACCCCCCGCTCGAGCGCTTTGGTTGCGGCAGCAGGCTCCAGACCGAGTATTTTTAATCCTTTATCCACCGTGTTTTTGTATATGACTCCCATATCATTGCACTCCGGCTGTGACAGGTTGATACCATAAAAATCGGACATCTTTGACATTTTGGCGATATAATGATCGCCCCTGCCGCAAAAATGAACACAACCACCGTTCAATGCTTTTAATATCTCCTGATCATAGGGTCTGATAAACTCTGTGTACATTTGCGGCGAAAAATTCATCGCAGAATCATCACGCAACATAACATTACCTTTTATCAACGTCCCCCAGTGAACCGTATAACGGTCAGGAGCGGGAACAAGCGCCATCCACTTGCGCATAAATTCGATATAGGTTTCGGTTACCAACTGGAGCAAGGCTTTGATCAAATTTGGATACTCGATGATATCCAGAAACAATTGACTGCCATAAAGCAGTTCGACGCAATCCATCGGACCCTGGCAATCGGGATGATAGACAGATACATATTTTGCGATTTTGGGATAATTTTCAAAAAGCTCGACATACATCGATGTCATATCCAGTACGTTTTTGCCCAGGGCGGTATCTATTGGGGGAACGCCCCTGTCGACGATTCTCTGTATTTCCTCCCGACCGCCGGCAATCGGTTTGCTGGTGGGCAGGGTGTTGAGCTCATCATCCATATAAAAAAGCTCGGCTCCAAAGAGGCTTGGGAGGATGCCGGTGCCATAATTGCTGCGAACAGACATCAATTGCCCGTTTCCTGTGGCCAGCATATCGGAACAGCTCTTTAGCTGCTGCAGTACCATCAGTTCATCATTTTCAAAAGTGTCATTCACGGATATCCTGAATACGTTTTTGCTTTTAAAGACTTTATTAATCGGGCTATCCGGCCACTCGATTGCGGGCGAACGCCTGCGGTTACGGTGTGGCGTAAAAAGAGGCTGCTCGGTTTTTTGCTGCCAAAAGTCAAGCCAGTCTCTCTTGAGCTGATCCTCTACATCCGGATCGATACGATCTTCCAGGTCCTGTAAATATACCTGCAATTTTTTCTTATTCATTTTCTTCAGCCTCCTCTTCTATTCGTATCTGTTTCGCCAGCCACCGCAATCCTGCTTTGAAAACGATTTCATGTCCACCCTCGAAGAGGGTTAAGCGGGTGTGATTCGAATACCGTCGTAACAATACGCGTTTCTCGCCATAGTCGGGATCATGGAAAGCAAGCTTCTGAAGATGAGAAGGGATGGTTTGGGTGCTCATGATAGAATCAATCTCTTCTTCTGAAAATCCGTGATGGGGCAGGGCAACAGCATTAAAAGCATGCATGGCATGACTAACCGGCACGCTACCCTCATGACCATCATGAATTCCGGCATTGATATCCAGTTCTACCTGCAATTGATCATTGAGAAATGTAAGCGGTGAACGTTGGGCGCAATTGCTGTCTATCAAAGCCGAAGATTCGGGAACGCCGCCGACCGAATTTTCGATATCAGCGGCATATCTATTTTTGCGATCCAGAGATTCAAAATACCACGCTTTGAGATCTGCAATAGGGACCCACGATGACACTCCGGCCCACAGATGCGGAACGTTTGCCGCCATCAATAAAGCCATATATCCCCCGCCGGAAACACCGATCAGATAAATGCGCCGGCGATCGATTTTGCAAGCCGCAACGGCATAATCAACTGCATCGATGACATCCCGTATCGCATAATCCGATCCCGTCGCCATGGGATGGCTATTGGGACCGCGAAAATCGGGATGCATAAACGCCCAGTGATGTTTGATGCACCATTCCGCATAGGGTATGCTCTCTCTCTGCATATAATCACCGGACCAGGTATGCAGTGCCACCAGGAGGGGTACGGGACTTTTTGCAACAGGGGCATAAAACAACGCAGGCTGCACGGATCGATCTGCGGTGCTTTGTATTTCGACTTTTTTGACCTGAGAGGGCCATTTCTTTTTGGAAGGATCATTCGATTCTGCCCCGACGATAGAAACAATTAAGAACAAAAAAACGATAAAAAAGGCTTCCACACCACCAGGCATTATTGGATAGGTTGTCATGCTCCTATTCCCTTAAATTAAAATCTACTCTGTATGCAGTGACCACATTTGACCATCTGATCTGGCCGTTTTAAAAATCATTTCCGCCTTTTGCACCACTTTGGGATGTTGTCCGGCCAGGTTTTGACTTTCACTGAGGTCCTCTTCGAGGTTGTACAATTCAATTTTTGTATCCGGTAAAATTTTTATCGCTTTCCATTTTCCCATTCGAACCGCTTGCTTTTTTGGGCGTCCGTGAAATTCCCAATAAAGATAATCATGCTGTTGCCGGCGCCCGGCCCGGCCCAAAAGCTCGGGCAAAAATGAAATGCCATCTATTTCCGTTGCCACGGGTGTATTGAAAAGGTCGGCAAAAGTGGGCAGAAAATCCCAAAAGGCGCCAATATGGTCGCTTTCTACACCGGCCTTAATCCTCCCCGGCCATTTTGCGATCATGGGTACCCGAATCCCCCCTTCATAGAGATCGCGTTTAATACCGCGCAGCGGACCATTGGAGTCATGAAAAGCAGGATCGGACTTGCCTTCCCGGTGCGGACCGTTATCGCTGCTGAAAACAATCAGAGTATCATCGTCGAGGCCGAGTCTTTGTAGTTGTTGATTTATCTTGCCGATATCCCGGTCCATGCGCGTGATCATTGCCGCACGCCCTTTCTCCGGCTCGGGCCACGCTTTATCCTCGTATATGCCGTAATCCGGAACCTCCATACCGTTGCGGTCAAAAACGCCGTTCGCTTCATTGTTGGCATGGGGAATGGTATAGGCGAGATAGAGGAAAAAGGGTGATTTTTGATTCTCTTCGATAAAATCGAGCGCCCTGGCGGTAAAGAGATCGTGCGAGTAAACGCGCTTTTCGGTCGCCAGCCCCACCAAAGTGCGCTGGTCGGGTTTGTAATATTCTTCCGGACGCGCAACTTTGTTTGCGAGTTCGACCTTTTCGCCGTCTTGCCATAAAAATTATGACAATCCTGATAAAAACGGCAAGGCTCTTTTATTACAAATTCAATATACTGCAAAGCGTTGAAAATTTCAAATATTTCTTATACAATATACGCATCATGGTCCCGAATATACCACTATAAAATGTCCTCTTTCTAACCGATCCTGTGTAGAGATTGAAAGCGTTTTTTGATGCAAAACTGCAGAATCGGAATTTAAAATCGGTAATCAGCTTGCATCATTACCTTTTTATTTTGTATAATAAACTATATAGAATAAAAGGAGGAAACCTGAT
>CAZSOP010000468.1:0-3586 GCA_964608385.1 uncultured Cytophagia bacterium | reverse complement strand
GGAGGGGTGAGAAGCTGGAACGCGCCAACCAGACAATCGATATGGCTGAACGAAATGCAAAGGAAGCCAAAAAACAACTTCCGGATTTGATCCAGACCCGGGATGATGCATTGATCGCCAATGCGCCCGAATATGCGCCTGACTTGTACGAAGACGCTGAAAAGCGTTTTTTCAAGGCCATGAAAGAAATTGAAAACAACGACATAAACGATGCCATTAAACATGGCCGGGAGGGCGTGGGCTTGTTTCTCCAGGCTGAATTGAAAGCCATAAAAACGAGTATTATTGGTAATGTGCATAAACTGTTGCAACAGGCTGAGGATATAAAAGCGGATAAATTTGCCCCTCTTACCCTGCATAAAGCTCAGGTGCTGTTGCGCGAAGCTGAGAACATACTCAACAGCAATCGAAACGCCCAGGCCACCGCGCGTCAAACCGCGGAGCAAGCTGAGTATCAGGCCAAACATGCTATCTATCTTACCAACCTCGTTCAACAGCACAAGGACGATGTTAAAACATGGGAACAACTGATTTTATCCTGGGAGGAGTCTGTTGCCCAGGTCGCGACTGAAGTGCAGATTGATCCTCATTTTGACAGCGGTCTGGCCGAGCCGCTGCAGGCGATCAAGCTGGCTATTAAAGCTGTAAAACAGTCAAAAAAAGAATTGAGCAATGAACTGGAACAAAAAAATGCAGAATTGGCGGAACAGCGCCAAACCATACAAAAATTATCCAATGAATTGTACGAGACCAAAGAGCAGGAAGCCGGACTTGAGGCAAAACTCGAGGCTGAAAAGCGGCAGGCTGAGAAAATCAAGCGCGTTGAAGCCATGTTCGATCGAAATGAAGCGATGGTCCTGCGGGAGGGGTCAAACTTGATTCTTCGCCTGGCGGGACTCTCTTTTCCTTCAGGAAAAAGTCAGATTCAGGCTGAATATTTTGGTTTGTTAACAAAGGTTCAGAGAGCCATCCGCGAATTTGACACTGCTTCCATCATTATTGAAGGGCATACGGACGCCCTGGGACATGAATCGGTTAATATGAGACTCTCCATAGATCGGGCAGATGCGATTAAGAGTTATTTGATTGCAAATATGGGTCTGAATGAAAGCCGCGTCAGAGCGGTTGGATTTGGAAAAACCCACCCAATTGCCAGCAATGAAACCGAACAGGGCCGCCGTAAAAACCGCCGGATTGACGTTGTTCTCGATATTGGCGACGTGAGTTATTAACTATTCATGATATCGTCGAAATGTTTGATCACAGGGTTGTATCAAAACCTGTTCTGCGATACCTTTTGATGCAACCCTGGATAGAAGGGAATGAAATCATATCAGGGCGACAAGTCTGAAACTGTTTTTGAATTTTTGCCTTTTATTATTCAAAAATTTTTTCTAATTTGTATTTATTCTAATTATGATAAAACTGAGGATTAAGTACCCTTGAATGATTTCAGTATATTTAAAAGCGACGTTTTAACGGAATGGTTTTCCGATCTGGTTTCACTTTGGCACGAAACGGGACCGATTGCGCCCAACCACTTTTCATCACCTAAAGAGCTCTTTCAATGGATTCATTATCAGAATTATATACTTTGGCATTTGGAAGATGATGCGAGGAGAGAAGATTCGCCGCCTGAGGAAATTGTCGGTATCAAGCGTTCAATAGACAATCACAATCAGGAAAGAAACGATGGCATCGAGCGTCTGGATCACTATCTCGATGAAAAATTACGGGAAAACGGTATAAATGCCGATGATGCTGACAGTAACAGCGAGACCCCGGGAAGCATTGTTGACAGGCTCTCCATCTTGTCTCTCAAAATTTTTCACATGGACGAACAAATAGAGAGAAAACATGCGAGCAAACAACACCGTGCCCAGGCCAAGGCACGCAAGGAAATTCTCTTGGAACAACAGAGCGATCTCGGCAAGGCTTTTGACAAACTAATACAAGATATTAAAGAGGGCAAGAAACGCCACAAGCTTTATCGTCAATTTAAAATGTACAATGATCCCAACCTTAATCCTTCGCTTTATAATCAAAAGCAAAATAAATAAATACAGAATTCTGCAGGTATATTATGAAAATTCAAATGTCCTATGGAAAATCAGGATTGGATATTGAAATACCCGAGTATCATACACGCGTTTTAACCATGAAGAATCAAAAGGCGGTTGCCGATCCTTCCATCGCGATTACCAAAAGCCTGCTAAAACCAATCGCAACGTCGCCCTTATATGATCTGGCAAAAGGTAAAAAAAATGCCTGTATTTTGATATGTGATATCACACGTCCGGTGCCCAACCGGGTCCTGCTGCCGCCGATCTTGAGAACACTCAGAGCCGCCGGAATGCCTAAAGATAAAATCCTGATTCTTGTTGCAACCGGTATCCATAGGCCAAATTTGGAAGATGAAATCAATGAACTCGTCGGTCCCGATATTGCCCGTGATTATCTCATCGAAAATCATATGTCCCGGGAAAAATCCAAACATAAATATTTGGGAACATCAAGCCGGGGGACGGAAATGTGGATCGATGAACGCTATATGAATTCTGATTTCAAGCTTGCGACCGGTTTTATTGAACCTCATCTTATGGCCGGCTTTTCAGGCGGCAGGAAACTTATCGTACCCGGTATTGCAGGTGTCGATACCATGAAAGTTATGCATGGCCCGCATATGATGGCGGATGCCAATTGCCGCGAAGGCATTATTGACAACAACCCTTTTCACGAAGAAGCTCTCGAAATTGCCAACACAGCAGGTGTCGATTTTATCGTTCATCTCGCCTTGAATGAGAATAAAGAAATTACCGGCATTTTTTCCGGCCACCTGGAAAAAGCTCACCTCGAAGGCATAGAATTTGTAAAAGAGTCTGTTCGGGCAACAGTGGATGAACCGGTCGATATTGCAATCACCTCCAGTGCCGGATATCCTCTTGATAAAACCTGGTACCAGGCGATCAAGGGAGTAACCGCTGCAGCGAATATTGTTAAAAAAGGAGGGACTATAATTTTAACCGCTGAATGTTCGGAGGGAATTGGCAGTGAAGAGTTTTCTCAACTCGTTTACGGTACAAAAGATCTCGATTCTTTTTTAAAGACAATTTTTCAAAAAAGTTTCTTTGTTATCGATCAATGGCAACTGCAAAAATATGCACAAGTCGCAAAAAATATAAACGTGGTTACCGTTGCAGGTGGATTAAGCAAAGAACAAAAAAACCGTATGAATATACCCTGGGCTGAAACGGTTACAGATGCTCTCGAACAGGCCTTGAAACGACATGGCAATGAGGCCTCCATTGCAGCAATCCCAAAAGGGCCATATGTGCTTTCCCAGATCGAGGGGAAATAAATCCTTCTCTATGACATTCCATCGCGCATTATTGGTTTTTGGAACTTGTCGCCAAATTTTGCGTAAAATATAAAAAGATTCTTGGTTTTTTAAATTTATTTTACTACATTGCATGCTTGATATTTTTTTATATTTGGGATGATGGGAAAAGGAGGTATAGATATATGACCAATAAACTAACTTCGATCAACACGGATGAAGCTCTCAAAATTGCCATGCAATGTGCCA
>CAZSOP010000467.1:0-3591 GCA_964608385.1 uncultured Cytophagia bacterium | reverse complement strand
AAGTGGTTGAGCAAGAGCAAGCCCGGCTGCGGCAAGTGCATGAAGATTTGGGATTGATTGACAAAAAGGAAGTCTCACAGGAAGAGATGGAGAAAGAGCCGCCCTCTGAACAACGGATGTACACAGCCGGATACTGGAAAATCAAAGTGCCTGATGACATCGAAATCGGGGACACCGGCGAATTGTTTGCGCACTCGCGGCACGGAGAACGCTTTCAGCGTGAAGCCTCCGCCGCCGAGCAGGCGGCCCTGCGCGCGGGCTATTGGCGCGTGCATCCTGAGTCCAAACCGGCTGACGCTGATCAGCAGGCGATCCGGGCAGCACTGGAGGAATATTATTGTCATTTCAACAGCGTAACCCCGGCCGATATCCGCCCCATTTTGGTAGAAATTAATAACCTGTCGGATGTGGGGCTGGTCTATTTGCAGGGGCTGCACGATAGGCTGCTCCAAGACAACAGCGCGTTAGACGCCGACCAGCTTGAGCGGGGAATCCTGGCCGTCGTCGCGGAGTGGCTCGAGGAAATCCCTGAGCCGAAGCCACGATGCGCCTTTTGTAAAAAAGAGTTTGACCCGGAATTTTTATATACCGTAACCGACAACCAGGCCGCGATCTGTTACGATTGTGCGTATCAGGCCTATAATAGCCTGTGCAGGGTACAATGGAAGAGAAACATTAAGGGGTGACACACCCGCCAGCCGCAGCCGGGCGAGTGCGTCGGTGCTGATGTCAGAATCTCACCAATCGCACACTCCGGCCGGCTTTGTCAAGCAAATGAAAACCAGAAACACAATCATTTTAGCATTTTTCCTGACGGTTTCCATAATCGTGACGGTGAAAATTGTGCAAGATGTCGGCAAACCGCAGCCCGACGACGACCCGGCTGTGTACCAGCGCAAAGTCAAACAGATGACCAAAAAGCTGGAGTTGCAAACTCAACACCTGGAGCGCAACGCCGATCTGATCTATTACAGCATTATCGGCTTGCTCGGCATTGTGGCGGCCAGCGGACTGATTATTTCGTGCGCCCAGGCCGCCGGGCTGATCATGCAACACAATATTGTCGAGCAGCAGATCGGCCAGAGCATCCTGCGCGTGCATCGCAAGCTTGCCAAATCTGACAAGATTATGCTCAACCTCGAACGACTGACCGCAGCCGAAGGCGTTGCCGCCGTCAGCCAGGCTGAGGCTGTCCAGATGTATAAACAAATCAATGCTGATTTACAGCAATATACCCGCGCCGTCGTGCGCGGCCGCAGCCAGCAGCCCGTCCTGATGCCGGCGCATTCACAGCCTGCCGTGCCGTCCGCCGGGCCGCAATCGCCGTCGTTTAGAGAATTGCTGCTAAATGGGGATATTGGTCAGGGGAAACCCCTGATTTTCGGATTCGGGCAAGACGGCCAGTCCCGCAGCGGACATTGGTTTGATTTATTCTCTTCAGCGATCGGGGGCCAGAGCCGCCAGGGCAAGACGGCCACGCTCCGCAATCTGATTACCCAATCCCTGCTGTCCGGCGCGGTCGAAATGATCTGGGTGGTTGATTATCACTATCCGCATCCCGATAGCTTGCTGGCCTCGCTCGGGCAGATCAAAGACTTACCACAGGTCAAATATGCCGAAAATCGCTTCGACACGCTCCGCATTCTGGAAGAGGTGGACGCCGGCATTAACCGGCGATTACAAAACGAGGAAGCCTCTAACACGGTGAAGGTCCTGGTCATTGATGAAGTCTTTGCGCTTTGCGAAGTGCTCCCGGCGATTCCCAAGATTATCAAACGGATCGGCACGGAAAGCAGCAAGTGCAGCATCTATGGCCTCTTCTCGGCCCAGACCTGGAAAGCGTCGAACGTGGGCGGCTCGGAAGTCCGGGATAACCTGACCAGCCGGATCGCGCACAAGATGCAGCCCAAACAAGCAAACTTGCTGCTGCAAGACAGCGACCAAGCCAAAGCCGTCAAAAACCTGTCGCGCGGCCAGGTGTTGTTCTGCCCGGTCAACAGCGAGCCGGAAGTGTTATCCGTCCCTTATTGCGCCCCGGCCGATATGGCGCCGGTGTACGAACGTTTGGTCAGCAACGGCGATGTGACTCCATCTCGCAACGTTGTTGATCTGGCCGCGCGCCGCCGACCGGCTGAACCGGTTCAAGCGGCTGAACCAGTCGTAAAACCAGACGACGACGCGCGGGAACTTGTGCTGACAATGTTAGACCAGCAGTGCGACAACCGCTCAGAGGCACAGAGCAAAAACGACTGGCAGAGGCACTGTGCCGACCGCGCCGGGATGTCATTCTCGCTGCTAAAAAATATCATGGCCGGCAATGTGCGTATGACCGACGAAGCCCTGCACAAATTACAAAAAGTCCTGTCGGAAAATGCCTGAACCACCAATAAAACCAGCGCAACCGACAAAACCGGTTCAGGTTTTTGTTGACAAAATATCTAAAACCAGTTTTATGGATGTCTTGAAACGGATGGAATAAGCCTACGAGAATGTTGAGGCTCGCAAGCCTACGTCAAGAATCAGGCCCCGTCCGTTTCCTCAGCTTGAGACTATATAGAAATTCAGGCCATAGAGCCTACTAATGGAGGCAGTCCGTGCTGAGGGGTTTCAAGACCTGCGACTATGCCCTATCTTGGTATTGATATTGGCAACGCAACAGTTGCCGCCACATATTTAGAGACTCCTACCAATGCCCGCTTTTTGGGTGAATTCGAAAACACGACAGCCGGCGGCAAACGGCTGCTGAACGCTTTACCGACTCAAACCGATCTGCACGTGATTATGGAGGCCACGGGCGTCTATACCGAAACGATCAGCCGGTTTTTCTACGATCAGCATTTCGCGGTCTATGTCGAACCGCCCCACAAAGTCAAACGCGCCTTCCAGTCGCGAAGCAAAACCGACCCGGTTGACAGCCGCCAGATCGCGGAATACGGATTTCGCTTTCGTGACAAATTGCACCCCTGGCAGCCGCGGGAAGCCGTGCTCGAACATCTGCGGGAACTGATCACCATCCGGGAGCAATATACCCGCATGATGACCATGACCAAAAACGCCCGCAAAGCTCTGGAACGCAAACCGGCTGCGTATCATGCGGCCCTCAACACGCATCGCGATATGCAAGCCACCTTTAAGCAGTCGCGCCGGTTATTGGATCAGGAACTGCACACGTTAATCAAACAGAATACCAGTCTGGCGCAACACATGCAGAATTTGCAGAGCATTAAAGGCGTGGGGTTTTGGGTTGCGCTGAACTTTTGTTTAATTACCGAAGGCTTTACCGCGTATGTGGATCACCGGCAGTTATCGTCATATCTGGGCATCTGTCCGTTTCCGTATGAAAGCGGCACGAGCGTCAAGCGGCCGCCGCGTTCTGATAGTGCTGGCCCGGCCCGGATGCGGAGCTTATTGTATCTGGCCGCAATGACCACCAGTAAAAACAATCCGCACTTCCATGCGTATTTTATCCGCAAGATGCAGGAAGGCAAGCCGAAAAAGGTGATCCTCAACAACATCGCCAACAAACTCTTACGATTAATGTGTGCCATCGTACGCACCGGCCGCCCCTATGACCCGAAATATCAGTCCATC
>CAZSOP010000466.1:0-3613 GCA_964608385.1 uncultured Cytophagia bacterium | reverse complement strand
CCCGGCCTGGTCTGCATTCGCCCAGGCCGAAACGCGGCATCTTCCGACTTCTCTTCGACAAAGGCTCCACTTCGAGTGGCGCCGACGTTGTCCGTTCGACGGAAGATAACGGCTTTTGTTTATTGAGCTTAATGATTTTTTTTGCCGGGCGGAAATGGTGAGGCGTGCAAAAACGCCTATCTGATACAGCAAGCCCCCACCAAACCCACTAGCGGAAAATTCCTGGGTTTGGTGGGTAGACGGCGGCGATCGTGTGCTCAGGTCAATTTACCGATAACCACATCAGCAATCAGCAGGTTATGCGCTGTGGTTCGGCCGCGGAGCGGGTTCGCGCCGATCTGGATGCAGTGGGCTGTCGGGGCAAATTCGGCCCGATAGACGCCGGTGTTTAACAAAACGCCATCCCGATACACCCGGGCCTGGCCGCCCCCCCATTCCATCCGAAACCGGTAGAGGGTCTGGCGATCCCAGGAAAAGGGCTTTTTGTGGTTTTCGCTCCATTCGCCATTGGATTTAATCTTGAACCACAGGGCGTTGGAGGCATCGGGACGCCCCTCAATATAGCCATATTTGCGCATTTCAAAGATAAAAGGGGCTGTTTCGTAGCTGTAGCCGGCGTTGTCATCCCACATGGTCACCAGGACGCCTTTGTATTCAGTGCCGCCGTGCAGTTCATCATGGACAAAGCCTTTGGCGCTAAACTCCACAAACCCGTAGGGCAGCGTAGTCAGCCGATACCTGAGAAAGGCATTGCCCCCTTGAAATTGCAAGCCGGCCGAGGTCAGCCGCCCATCTTCGACGACGCCGGACGTAACGCCGTCTTTCAAGGACTCTGCGATGAGGGCGTCAGTCGGAGGCGTCACTGGCGAGGCGTCTTCCTCGGTTAAGGCCAGCAGATCGTCATGGGTGCGTAATTGCAGTTTTTTCGGATCAACAACTGCGATCTTATCAGCCGCCAGATAGGTCCAGCCGTGATAATAAATGCGGAATTCCAGCTTCGCCCGCGAGGATGGCGTAAACGACAGTTTAAATAACGTGAATTCCCCGGCGACCGGAAACTGCCGGCGGGTGAGCACCATTTCGGCCAGCATCTGCTTGCGAGACGAATCGTACACATCCAGGATGACGATGCGGCTATTATCGGCCGTATTATTATCAATAAACAAACTAAAGTAGGCGTCCAGCGGCTGGGACGGATACCCGGTCGCGTGCTGGCCAAAGGCCAGAAACCCGGGGGTCGTCGTCGCTCGAACCGCTCGGCCGCCCCTGTCGGAAAACGCATCCGGATGGGTCGTGGGCAAATCAGACACTCGGAACAGATCGAGCAAGCCCTCGGTCGGCTTAGTCTCGTCAGGCGGCGGCTCCGAGGGCTCAGTGCTTGAGTCATCAGGAGAGGGCGCGGCAGAGTGCACATCAGGAATCTCATCCGGGCTTCTGAGGTTGACCTTGTCAGGCTCAACGACCGCTAATTTATCAATCGCCACATAGGCATAGCCGAAATAATAGGCTCGAAATTCGATTTGGGAATTCTGAGCCGGCGTAAACAACAGCTTCACCAGATGAAACGCATTGGCGTGGATAAACTGTTTGCGGGGCAAAGCCCGAATCGCCAGAACGGTTTTGCGGGCGGCGTCATACACATCCAGAATTAAGACCAGGGCATCGTCATACGTGTTATTATCCACAAACACACTGAAATCTACTTCCAGGGGTTTTCGCGGCAGGCCGCTGACTTGCTGCGTGCGGCACAAATACCCCTGGGTCGTCGTCGCAGCGACGGCTTTGCCGCCTTTTTCGGTGATGACGTCCGGATGCGTCGAATCCAGATACGCGGCATCGAACACTCGCAGAAACCCTTCCGGGAGTTCAACCGGTTCGGTCTCAACCAACGGCGTGCCCGGGAAGATTTGCCCAATCGCCTGATAAGTCTGCACATTGGCCCGGTCAGTGCGAGACAACTCGTACACATCTTCTCTCCGATACCAGGTGCCGACCTGATATTCATTGCCGGCTTCATCCAAATCCACATAGGCCTGATGATCGAGAAAACTGAACAGTTGCAGATTTTGGGCGTTGGCATCCCGCGCCAGTTGTCGCATCGCGTCAGGATTTTCGCATTTCATCCCTTTGAGGCCGAAGCCATCGGTGGAATAGCCGATAATTTTGCCGCGGGCCTTTGAACGAATCTCGGCAACATCATGCGCTAAATTCGACTGACACCGGTCACGATCGTAGCTGGCGCAATGGCTGAACCAGATATCAACCGACGGATCATTGATCGCCTCGGAATATTCGGCCGAGCCGGCGGTCAGGTGGTTAGGGGCCAGCGATTTCACATACCGCGACATTTCATAGTGCCAGTTGTCGTCGCCCTCATATTCGTTCATGATCGCCAGAATCACGTTGGGAAAGGCTTTGAGGGCGTTCACAATCTGCTCTAAATACTTTTTCTGATACGAGACCATCCGATGATTGGAAAGCTCGCTGAACGCGTGCAAATCCCCGTCATTAAACTCTCCGAACGGATGATACGGGGCAATGCGCGGAATTTTTAGCCCGACACTATCAAATAATTCATACAGAATCACCACCCTGCGCTGTTGCGCATACGCCATCCATTGTCGGAGATAATTGTAAAACTCCGGGTTGGGCCGATTCAGATCAAACCTTCCGCCGGAGCGCACATACGGTTCATGCTCGCGGCCCCGGCCAAACGGAAAGAAGCCAAACACCCGGATGCCGTTTGCCCCGCTTTGGGCGACAGCGTCAATCCATTTCAACATCTCCCCGTTTTGCGGATAATGGCTAAACCCAAAGTTTTCGACAAAAAACATCTGCACCGGCTGGCCCGTTGCTCGCAACTTCAGTTGTTCCCCGTCTTTAATTAACCAACTCATACGCTTCTCTCCTTTTGGCTGTCTGTGATAATCCTGTGCTGCACAGGTCAGGCTATCAATGAAATATATGGTACTGCTGTTTCTGAGCCAACGTGGAGGAAAGGGGAGCACGCAATGCTCCCCAGCGACATCTTCCCTCACCTGGTTTCAGCTTTTTGCAGCTACAGCGTACCGATAACCACGTCGGAGATCACGATGTCATGCGGAGCTTCTCGTCGTCGAGTCGAAACCACGCTGCGCAGGTTCGCGCCAATGCCGATCATGTGGTTACTCGGGGCAAACACCGGCGCCACCGTGGCCGAGGTAATCGCCGCGCCATCGCGATACACGGTGGTGCTGCCCGGCCCCCACTCTATCCGAAACCGGTAGGTATGGCTCGGATCCCAGCTCAGCACCACGCGCTGCCCGTGCTGCCAGTCGCCGGCAGACGCTCTTGAGGTCAGTCGTAAATCAAGAGCATTCGAGGCGTCTGGCCGGCCGTCAATATGCCCGAATTTGCGTAATTCATAGAAATACGACGCCTGTTCATAGAAATAAGGGGCATTGCCATCCCACATGGTGAACAGGGCAGATTTAAATTCGCTGCCGCCGTGCAATTCATCTTGTACAAACCCTCTGGCGCTAAATTCCACATAGCCGCTTGTCATCGTCGGAACGCTATATTCAATGCAGCCGCTCCCGTTTTGCAGCAGCAACCCTTCTTCTGTGAAGGTGGC
>CAZSOP010000465.1:0-3622 GCA_964608385.1 uncultured Cytophagia bacterium | reverse complement strand
GCCCCCTCGCCGTTCCCTCCGTAAACCCCGCCA
Source organism: uncultured Cytophagia bacterium (assembly GCA_964608385.1). Classification (GTDB taxonomy): domain Bacteria; phylum Zhuqueibacterota; class Zhuqueibacteria; order Residuimicrobiales; family Oceaniaggregativiventaceae; genus Oceaniaggregativivens_A. Next base: position 3,589 of record CAZSOP010000465.1, on the reverse strand, counting down.
ACCTAATCGGTGCGCCAATACAGCTTATCCGGGTCCAGCGGCGGCGCGTAGTTCCAACTCGGCAGGCCGGTCTTTTGCATGGACTGCTTGATCAATGCCCGTTTTTCATAACTGGCCTGCGCCTGCCGATCCAGCTCGTCCGGGTCAAAATGCTGAAAAAGTAAGCCGCGCAGTTCGTCCACAACCTGCTGATACTCGGGTTGGCCGGCTAAATTGCGCCATTCCTCCGGGTCGTCCGCCAGATTGAACAGTTGGGTTTCATGATTGTGGACGTACACGTATTTAAAATCGCCCTTGCGAACCATCAAGCACGGAGTCGTGACGCCTTCGGAATAATTCTCGCAGAACACATACCGTTCCGGATCGCGCTGCCCCTCGATCTGCGGCAGCAGCGAACGGCCGTCCATCGGCAGATAGTCGTTGATGCCGGCCAGTTCCAGCAGCGTCGGAGCCACATCGGTTATCGAAACCGGGTCGGAACACCGGCGTCCCGGCGCGCCGCGCCGGAAATTGGGCGGGAAATAATACATCATCGCAATGCGCGTCGAATACTCATAAAACGTGCGCTTTTGCACCATACCGCGATGCCCCAGCATGTCCCCATGATCGGAGAGCACCACAATGATCGTGTCATCCGCCAGCCCGAAATCCTCCAACTTCTGGCGGATCTGCCCCAATTTCTCATCCACATACGACACAGCCGCCAGATATGCACGGTGCAGGGCGCGCAGATTATCGGGATTCTTCAGATCAACCAGTTCGCTGCCGTGCAGGTTGATCAGTTCCCGGTCGGTAAACGTGTAGGTCTCCTCCATGTTGTCGGGATACTGCGGAATCGGAATCTCGACGCCTTCATAGAGGTCCCAGTGTTTTTGGAGCACGTGAAACGGCTCGTGCGGATGGTTCAGCGACACTTGCAGGAAAAACGGGCGGTCATCGCTTTCCGGCAGCGGCTTCTGCGCCGTGCCTGACATCTGCGAGCGTTTGTCGCCCAAATAGCGCAGCGCATGGCACATGGCCTCCTCGTCGAATTCGAGCTGCAAACTCCACTGCCGCACGCCGACATTTTCAGCAATGTAATCAATCGCAATCGGATTGGGGTGCAGCTCTTTGTAACTGGTACCCGATTTTTTCTCGCGTTTCGGCATGAAATTCAGGGAGGTCGGAAAGTAATTCGTTTGCAGACGCCGCATAAAGCCGTGCAGTTGATCCGGGCCGATGTAGTGCGCTTTGCCGGTCAACACCGTTTCATAACCGGCGATGTTCAGGTAATGATTATGCGTTGGTTCGTCCGCGCCCAGCATCGAACCGTTATCATAACAGCCGGTCGTGCCGCAGTATTTGCCGCTCAGGAGCGAATAGCGGGCCGGAACGCAGACCGGACAGGTGGTATAGGCGTTTTCGAACACCACGCCCTCGCCGGCCAGCGTGTTCAGGTTGGGCGTGTGCGCAATCTGATGCCCATACGCGCCGGTCATCATCGGGACTAATTGGTCAGCCATAAGCAGCAGGATATTCGGTTGCTTCTGTGACATAGGGTTTAGAGAACTTCGGTTCATGCTCGCGCCAGGCCGCTTCTGATCCGGTATATGTCTATGCGTCTTGGCATCCTGAGACGAGTATGAAAAAAGTTAATCATGTTAGGCAACTATTTAGCACGTAGTGCTTGAAGTCTTGTAGAAAGAAGCCTCACCACTCCTCTTCTCCTACCGCGTAGCGGTTGTAGATCGCCTCCGGCGAATACAGGGGAGCGTAAGCATCTCTCTTCGAGGCACACAAATATTTTCTCGCGAACGGGCAGTTAGCCTTTCACCGCGCCGGCCGTGATACCGGTGATAAAATAGCGGTTCATCAGCAGGTAAATGAGCACCATCGGCACGATGGCGACGGCGCAGCCGGCAAAAATCGGGCCGAAGAACCAGGACTGCGCTCCGATAAATTGCGAGAGAGCCACCTGCACGGTCGTGAATTGTAAGTCGCTCATGAAAATCAGCGGCGTCAGGTAATCATTATAAATAAAGGTGCCGCTGATGATAAACACGGTCAGGATCGGAATATGCGACAGCCGCAGGAGAATCCGGAAAAAGAACCCGATGCGCCCCAGCCCGTCTATGGCGGCCGCATCCTCCATATCTTGCGGGATGGATTTATAGAACGTCGAAAAGACGATCAGGGTGATTGACATCCGGCTGGCCCCGTAAATCAGGATCAGGCTGAGCGGATTGTTCAACAGGTGAAGCTGCAGCATCATCTTGTAGAGCGGAATCAGCGCCAGCATCCGGGGCAGGGCCATACCAACCAGAAAATAGGCCAGGATGACATGGAAGGAGGCAAACCGGATTTTGGCCAGGGCGTAGCCGGCCATCCCCCCAAACAGGCTCAAGACGGCGACGCTGACGAACATGACCAGAAAGGTGGCAAATAAGTTTTTGACCAGATTGCCGCGCTTGATCGCCATCGCCACGTTGCCCAGCCGGATGCGCGAGCCGATATAATCGAACATCCGGGCCAGTTGGTCAGGGCTATCGGCCAGCTCCCGAATCTTGCTGTTCGTCGGAATCGGCAGTTCCAGCCCGAATTCGTCGGCAAACTCCTCTTCATCCACGATGGTTTCGTCGCGGACGTAAATCCAGCGCAGATTCTCGGAAAGCGTCACGTTGCCCGGAATACTGTACGGCTCGTTCATGATTTCTTTCTGCGTTTTGAACGACCCGACGAGCATGATATAAAACGGCAGCAGGGTCAACACGCAAAAGACGACCAGCACCAGGTATAACAGCCACCTCAACTTGCTCTGTTGCATGGGATACCCTCCTAATATTCAATCGCTTTCTTTTTGACGATGTACTGCAAACCCACCGAGCCGGAAAACAGAAAGACGGCAATCAGCAGCATCATGGCCGAGGCCATGCCAAAGCCTTCGCGGCCGAAGGCCCAGCGATAGAACACGACCGCAATCGTATCGAGCGATTGAATGCTGCCGTGCGATGTGCCGGCCAGGGCGACTGGCAGGGCAAACAACTGCCAGGTGCCGGTCAGGCAGAAGACGGAGACCGCCATAATCGTCGGCCACATCTGGGGAATCATAACCCGGAACAGCCGCTGAACGTAGTTACAGCCGTCAATCGTCGCCGCTTCCAGGGTCTCGGTCGGGATCACGACCAGACCGGACAGAAACAGGGCCGCGTTGAATCCCGCAAATTTCCAGCCGGTCAGCACGATCAGCGTCAGCGAGGCCGGCCAGCCTTCTTTCAGCAGCACCAGCGGCTCCGAGATCAGCTTCAGGTGCAGCAGCAGCCAATTGATCGCCCCATTGCTGGGATCCAGGATCATTCTGATGATATAGCCCATGCCCAGGTTAGAGACCACGTAGGGCAGAAAAATGATCACCAGAAACGCGCCGTGAAATTTGATTTTTTCAAACAGAATCAGCGCAAATCCCAAGCCGAGCAGCAGGTTTAGCGTCCAGTTCCCGAGCCAATAGACCAGTGTCCAGAAAAAGGAGCGGGTAAACATTTCGCGAATCGGCCCGGGTTTCAGCAGGAGCGTCTTGAAATTCTGCAGGCCGATGAACTCGGCTGTTGAGCCC
>CAZSOP010000464.1:0-3637 GCA_964608385.1 uncultured Cytophagia bacterium | reverse complement strand
GGAGGTGATTATAGTTCTTTTACACTATTAGAAGTGTTAAATAGTCATATTAAACCGCTGGGAATACCGGCGTGGTATAATTCAATGATCGGACACGTAAAAGATAAATTTACCTTACCTGTTGGTGTTCGGGTACAAATCGATGCAGAACAGGGTACTATTCTCATGTTGGAGTCTGCTGTTGTCTAAATAGAGCGCATCTCCGGAAAACGCGGAAAGACGTTTTCCGGAGATTATAGAGCTATTTAGAAAAGCGCTTTAATTTTTTCAGAAAGATGATAACCAAAAATCCGGATAGAATCAGGGCACCGGTAAGATAGATAAAGTATTGGTGGTGTTGCAGAATACTGAAATATTTGCCGAAAAAACCGGATAAATAGCTGCCGACAGCCGTGGCACCGAACCAGAATCCCATCATCAAGCCGCGCATACGTTTGGGAGCGACTTTGGACACAAACGAAAGCCCCATGGGACTGACCAATAATTCGGAAATGGTAATCACAAAATAGGTTGAAATCAGCCATGCCGGTGACATGATATTCATGTCTTGATTGCCACCCTTAATAGAAGCAATCGCCATAATAACCCAGGCCAGGGCGCAAATAAACATACCATAAGCGATTTTAGCGGGACTTGAGGGTTCTTTTCCACGACGACGCATTACGCTAAACAGGTAAACCAAAACAGGTGTCAGAACAAGGATGAAAAATGGATTAAAAAATTGATACGTTTCCGGGCGTAAATAGTCGAGTATCGTGGTAGATCTCTGTGCGAACAATGTAAGCGCAAATCCGTTTTGAAAAAACGCCATCCAGAAAAAAATGGCAATAGCAAACAGGATGCCGAGAGATACCAGTCGTTGTCGTTCTTCGCGCTTGTCTATATCAGTGGTCGGTGCAATGTTTTCCAACCTCGACATTCGGGTATTGTCGGCTGAACGATATGCATTCCGGCCAAATTGAAAAATAAGTATAGACACTAGCATACCCAATGATGCAACGGCGAATGTAACGCGGTAATCATGAAAGAGCAGACTAAACGCCGTTGCTGCCAGCGGGGCTACGGCGGCCCCGATGTTAATGCCCATGTAAAATATATTATAGGCATTATCCTTTAATTGGCTGTCTTCATACAGATTGCCAACGAGTACGGAAATATTCGCTTTAAACAAACCATTGCCAAGTGCGATCAGGATCAGAGCCAAATAAAAGACGGGAATGCGTTCATTCGAAGAGAATGCCAACGTCATATATCCGATTGCCATGACGAGCGCGCCCACCTTAATGGTTTTGGCATACCCCAACAGCCGGTCGGCTATCAGGCCACCGGCAATGGGAATGAAATAGACCGCTCCCAAAAACAACCCATAGATTGTGCCCTTTTGCGAATCGTCCCATTGCATATGTTCATCCATGTAGAGCACAAAAACGGCAATCATGATATAAAAACCAAAGCGTTCCCACATTTCGGTGAAAAATAGGGTTTTCAGTCCTTTTGGATGGTTCTTAAACATGTGCTATTCCTTCCTGATAAGATATTATCATTTATCGTGTATAATAATCGATCATTTTTTGAATCGCGTTTTCGCAGATACGGCAAAATTCCATTTTACTGTTTGAAAACATCAGGCATTGAAGCATGGGTCTGTAGAGCCCGGTTGAGGAATAACCAGCCCCTTCAAAGAGACCGATTTTATGCTTTAACGGATGATTTGTCAAAAAGAGATCAATCGTATCCGCCAGAGCTGAATATTTTGCTTTATACTTTTCATTTAATTTTTGTTTTGCGTCTTTTGCAGCACCCTCTTTATCAAGCCCTGAAAGCTCTTCTTTTTGCCTTTTTGCAATATGATGACGCTCTGCCTGCAGCGAGTCGTATTTTTGTTTGTTCCAATCCGTGGGTATATCTATGCCGTCAGAGAGCATATCGTGCCATTTGACATGATCCGGATTGAGCAGGGCGGTAATATTGGGTTCCGGAGGTTCAGTGCCTTTGGGGTAAAAGTCGTTATAGGCCACAGAAGATGCATAGTATTCGTCTCCTAGTCCTGCAAAAGAATGACCGAATTCATGTAAAAAGACCTTAAGGCTTTTTTCGTTATCACACGTGGAGATACAATAAAAATTATAAATACCGCCGCCTCCATAGCGAGAAGAGTTGACCATAATGACAATAGCATCATATGGGACTTGTGCTGCCATGTCGCGCATTGTTTTATTGTCTTCCGTAAGCAAGTACCGCTCCAGGTCAAGAGCATTAAAAGAAGCATTCAGTACGGTCTGTTTGTAAATGTGCCTTCTTGGTTCGTCAACTCCCTCTTCATAGGACGGTCGAAAGATTCCTCTGACATTGAATTTATGTTGTTGACTATTATAAGGTTCTACACTAAAAAGGGTATCCGTAAAGCGGTTGCAATCCTGTCTGAATTTTTTTCTCTGCTCGCGGCTATAACCTTCACTCAATATCACAATATCTACTTTATGATGCGGACCGCCATTTTCCTGCAGGATAACAATCTCATCCATAAACGCCGGCGTTTCTTTAACGATATGGATATCCGCCGGATCGATTTTCTGACTAAAAAGAGGATGATAAAGATTGTTTTTGTCGCGTTTTTCAAGAACAAAGAAAACGGGATTTCGGGGATAGGGTATCAGTATGGTTTCGTGAAAGGTTTTTTTGATGCCTGTCATCGCGGGGTCTGTGGTTTGATATTCACCGCAATAACTGTTAAATCCCTTTGAATAGAGCAACTGATTGGAAGCAATATCAAAAACGTTAGCCCTGTACAGTCCGTTATTGAAGGGACAAAGCAATTGTGATGTGTTACCGGCCCAATATTTTTGTTGATAGATGCAATCCAGGGTTATGAGTTCCTGTTCTGCGTTCGCGATATGAAAATAATCCAGACGCATGGTTTTATCGATAAAGTGGTCTTTAAAAGAGATATTTTCGTATGCAAAAAGTTGTGAGGAGGCCAATAGAATTACGACTATGATCGTTTGTTTTGTCATTTTTTTATCTCCTATTCATGGTACGGTGTCTAAAGAAATACAATTTTTTTGATTAAATCAACCAACTTTTTGTTATAAATTCAGAGTTGGATGACAGGAGGTGGTGTGGCGCAAATCGTTTGTCTTTCTCTTCTCATTTTTGTAATTTCAGTGCTGAAAATTTTACAGGATAGAGTATGAAAACCGGACGTGTAAGTCTTTTAGCCATGGGGCATTTTATCAATGACAGTTACCAGGGATTTATAACCCCGTTGCTTCCTCTATTAATGGCTAAACTGGATTTTGGCTTGGCCCTGGCAGGATTGGTAACATCAATTGCTTCTGTCTCGACTTCTTTGATTCAGCCTCTTTTTGGTCATCTTGCGGACAGATCTACGGCACCTTATTTTATCGTCGTCGGACCGTTGGTGACGGCACTTTTCTTGGGAAGCATAGGTTGGGTGAATTCATATGGCATGCTGATCATTATTGTTGTTGTCGCCGGATTGGGTACAGCCGCATTCCACCCGCAAGCAGCCGCTCTGGTGGGTGGCTTTAGCGAAAAGCGCAGGGGATTGGGAATGTCAATATTTGTCACCGGAGGGAGCGCCGGTCATTCGATCGGTCCCCTTATCATAATACCT
>CAZSOP010000463.1:0-3662 GCA_964608385.1 uncultured Cytophagia bacterium | reverse complement strand
GTTTCTTGGCGTTTTCTCAGCGGTAAAAAAAGTACTCATTATTCGGAAGAACCTTTTCCCTGTTTTTAAACCATTGATAAAAATAGTTGCTGTGTATCCCTTGTCATCCCGTGAGCAAGCGCCCCCGGATCGGGCTAAAAATCATCCAGTCTGTGTTCCATTTGCTCGATAACGGTATGAATAGCCTTAATGCGCGCATATCGTTTACAGTTGGATTCAACGATCGTCCAGGGCGCATAGGTTGTACTGGTGCGCAAAAACATTTCATCCACCGCCTCCTGATACTGATCCCATTTTTCGCGGTTATGCCAGTCCTCTTTGGTGATTTTCCAGCGCTTGTGCGGGGTTGTTTCCCTGGCTTTAAATCGTTCCAACTGTTCTTCCTTGTCGATTTGCAGCCAAAATTTAACCAGCAATACCCCAAAATCCGACCACTGTTTTTCCATTTCATTAATTTCCCGAAAAGCGCGTTGCCACTCTTCAGGGCGGGCATATCCCTCCACCCGCTCAACCAATACGCGACCATACCAGGATCGGTCAAATATTGCGATATGTCCGGCTTTGGGCATATCAATCCAAAATCGCCAGAGGTAATGATGGGCTTTCTCAACGTCATTGGGTGCACCGATGGGAATCACCGTAAATCCCCTCGGGTCGAGGGTTCGGACAAGGCGTTTAATATTTCCGCCCTTTCCGGCGGCATCCCATCCCTCATAAACAATTACCACCGGAATGCGCTTGAGGAAAATTTCATGTTCCAGATCGACCATACGGTTCTGATAGAGATTCAGATTCTTTTTATACTCATCTTTCGACAGCGAAAGAGAAAGATCAACGTTATGCAAGGCAGAAGAGGATTCAATGACCTTTACCGTATCATTGGCCGGCGGCAGGGTTACATTGGATTTCTTTTTGCGTTGTTCGATCTGGTGCTGGAGTTGATTGATCAGGGTTTGAAAAATCTTGACGGTTGCAAAGCGCCGGTCATGTGCCTCCACAATCGTCCAGGGAGCATAATCGGTATCGGTTTCAGCCAACATCTCTTCTATGGCCCGGACATACTTTTTATACTTTTTATGATGGTTCCAGTCTGTTTTGGTGACTTTCCAGGCTGTGGAAGAATTTTTTTCCAGTTTTTTAAAACGTTTTTTTTGTTCTTTTTTGGAAATATGCAGAAAAAATTTTACCAAAACATGGCCGTCATCACAGAGCTGTCGTTCGAATTCGGTAATCTCTTCGAAAGCGTGCTTCCAAATAACGGTGCTGGTCAATTGATCGACCCGTTCAACCAATACACGGCCATACCAGGACCGGTCATAAATCGCAATGCGCCCCTTAACAGGCAGGGTTTTCCAAAAACGCCATAAAAAAGGATAGAGCTTTTCCGTATTGGTTGGGGGATTAACCGGATAGACGCGATAACCGCGCGGATCCATGGTCAGCATCAATCGGTTGATCAATGTCCCCTTACCGGCGGCGTCCCAGCCCTGAAAAACAACAACCACCGGAATCTTTTTTTCCCGGGCCTGGCGCTGCAATTCGGCGAGCTTGATTTCAAGATCCGGCATCACCTTTTTATAGTCGGCTTTGGACAGACTTTGAGTGAGGTCAATTTTTTCCAGCATAAAATTTTCCTTTTATAAATTGTAATAAAACAAGATCGAATAAGCAAGGATTTTTCTCGGCTGTACATTATCGGATTCTATATTTTATTCAAGCCGGCCGAAATTAAAACATTGAAAAAACAGATGAAAACTCTTATGTTAAAAGAAAATAATAGCAAAAACACCCCAGGTGCAGGTAGATGCTATGGCCCAAACAAGAGTATTATATATAGATGACGAGCAACAGCTGAGAGCAAAATTTTCGAATTTACTTCGTCAAAAAGGTTATGTGGTACATACTGCAAAAACAGGGGAACAAGGACTAGAACGCTTGAAAAATCGTGATATCGATGTCGTCTTTTGCGATCTCAATATGCCCGGCATGAATGGTATGGAGGTGCTCAGGAAAATCAAGAACATCGACGAGGATGTGCCGGTTATCATCCTGACATCACATGGTTCAATTTCAAGGGCGGTTGAAGCGATGAAACGGGGAGCATATCATTTCATTCTCAAGCCGTTTGAAATAAATAAAATCGAGGTAACACTTGAAAATGCGATTGAATCGCGCTCGCTAAAAAAACAAATTGCGAGTAAAGAAAAAGACCTGCTGTCCATCCAGAAACAACATGCCGGAGAACTGGAAAATCGGGTTCAGGAGCGTACTGAACGTCTGAAATATTCAAACCGTCAGCTTTTGACCTTAAATGAGGTTGCAAACCAGTTTACCAGCATTTACGACACCACAACCCTTTATCAATATGTACCGCAAATTCTCGTCCATAAATTCGAATACGACCGCGCGCTCTGTTTTGTCTATGAGGAAAACAAACTCAGACTTGAATCCTGGAATCTAAAAACCGCGCCTGTAGAGGCCTTAAAATCCGATATTAAAGCCCTTTCCCGAGATCCGCTCAAACATCTGCCTCATCTGAAAAAAATCATCGAACAACCCCAAACAATCATCAAAGAAAAGCTGCCGCAAGAAAAAGGGTCATCCACCGAAAACCGTAACGGATTCCTGGTCGCCACTCCGATTATTATTCAGGGAAATCTGAATGGAATTATACAGGGTGAGCTCTATAAAAAGGGATTCGAGAGAGATGATTCGGACATTGCCCGTTTTGAAATGTTTGCCAGAATGGTGGGACTGGCCCTCGACAATATCCTTGCTTACCAATCTCTGGAAGCTAAAGTAAACCGCAGAACCGAATCGTTAAAAAACGCCAATAAAGAACTCGAAGATAAAGCCAGGCAACTTGAAAAAACCACCTATAATCTAGGACGGGCCAATGTCGATATGCTTGCCGTCCAGGAAAAGCTGGAAGAAAAAAATATAGAGATGGAAAAGCTGTTGCAGCGCCTTTCGCAGAGCAAAGATGAGTTGCAAGCCATACTGGATACGACCCTGAACCTGATCGTCATGGTCGATCTCAACGGCAACGTGACTGCACTCAATCGTCAGATCAAAGAATATTTTGACCTGGATCGCGATAAAGTTTTACAAAAACCGTTTCGTCAATTTATCGGCCATATCAAGGACCAATTCGAGAATCCCAATCATTTTATTGCCCTGATTATCGAACTGGAAAAAAACCTTGGCCGCAACAAAGGGCGCACGCAGAGTGCAAAAAGTTTTTATGAACACACCCTGCGCTTATGTAAACCGGTTCCCCGTTATTTGTCCATCTTCTCCCTGCCGGTTCTGGACACACAGCAGGATGAAAAACTGGGTAGTGTATGGATGTTTTTTGATATGACCGAGCGTATCGAGGCGGAAAAAACGCTCTCTACCCGCTTGCGTTATGAAGAGGGACTCGCTACCTGTTCTCAGGCATTGTTAAAATACGATGACATCAGAATGGCGCTGGAAAATGCGTTACAAGCTTTGCTCGATTCGACGGATGTAAGCCGTGTCTATATCTACGAAAATTTCAATAACGGTAAGCAAAGCCTCAAAATGAAGCTGGCCGCCATGGCCGACGCCGAGGACGTTCAACCCTATACGGACGAAAAGGATCTAAGCGGATTTTCGTACAAACCCGATTTTATCCGCTG
>CAZSOP010000462.1:0-3666 GCA_964608385.1 uncultured Cytophagia bacterium | reverse complement strand
CAGCGGAAGGATCTCGCTCCGCAGAATGTTGAGAAAGAAAAATGAAAAGCATTGGTTGATGCGTATGGTGGCATCTATGTTTTTTGTTGTCTGGAAAAAACGCGCATAAAGATCATAATGTCCCCGCGGAAGGGTGAATAACGGAACTATTGCTGATGCGGTGCTGGATCGTCTGGTTCATAATGCATACCGCTTTGACTTGGAAGGGCCCGCTATGCGGCAAATTAAATCAACTTTGGTTCAAATTTCACAGTAAACCAAAAATTAATCCGCAGGGACTGGCAGAGGACTTTCCGGTAAAACGTGCAGAGTCGGTAGTTAATCCGGCAATGATATTTCCACGCGGATTAAAATTTAAAAAAAAGCAAAAAATAATGAAAATTTTGGTTTTATATTCGGACACTTTTGATTAAATTGAAATAGTCATTTAGGGTGGCGAAAGACTGTCCGAATCTTTAGTGAAATGGGTGTCCGAAATTAGTGAAATTTCCATCTGCTCCAAAGTCTGAACCATCCATCTGAAAAAACGTAATGCCGGCGTCCGGTGCCCGTGTCTCAAGCCTTTTCTTTGCATCGGCGACTTTATGGCCAATGATTTTGTAATACTCTTGAAAATATTTCGAATATTCGATTTCTAAAAATCCTTGGATCGATGTAGCCTTTTTTCTTTTCCATCATATAAAGAAAGTCCAATGTGGGGGTAAAAAGATGAAATCGATAATGAAGACTGCTCTATTGCTCACTGTGTTCATGGTTACACAAGCTTTTAGCGCGCTGCAATACGATACAATCAACAATGACACCACCTGGTCTGGAAAGATTGACATCACTGAAAATATTCTTATCGAAGACAATGCCATTCTAAGAATAGAGAGCGGATCCTCTCTTCTATTCCACGGCAGCTTTGAGATCAGAGTGAAGGGCAGCTTGCAGGCATGTGGTACTGCTTTAGATTCTATTTCATTTACGGCATCTGATACGACAACCGGGTGGAGAGGTATCATATTCGATCAGATATTATCGTCAAACGACTCTTCAATAATTGCATTTTCAAGCATCCGCCATTGCAAAATCAATGCAGAGAATGGTGATAGCAGCAGCGCTGTTTACGTGGATGGATTTTCAAAGCTGGTCATTCACGATTCCGATATCAGAAATAACAATTCCAGTTGGTTAGGGGGCGGTATTTTCTTAAACAATGCCAGCCCAATAATAAAAAGAAATATCATTTCTCACAACTCGGCAAAAGCGGGTGGAGGTATATACTGTTATAACAATTCAAATCCTCTTATTAAACATAACCAGATTAGTCAAAATCGAACTTTGGATGCAAAAGAGGGCAATGGCGGCGGAATATGTTGCAGTGATAGCTCTCATCCCCTCATTATGAATAATGTCATCAGTCAAAACTATGCACAAGCATTCGGAGGTGGCATTTTTTGCTCAAATAATTGCTACCCCAAAATAGTTAATAATACTATCGTCTCAAATGAGGCACAAAAAAATGCCGGGGGGATATTTGGATTTCATCAAGATCTTATTATTGTGAATTGCATTTTATGGAATAATATAAATCTATGGTACCAATCGTTTAACCAAATCTTGGGCTGCAAAAACATTCGGTATTCTGATATCCAGGGCGGTGGAGACGGTGAAGGCAATTTCGATCTTGAGCCTTTTTTTCGTGATATCGATAACGGTGATTTTCATCTTTCTGAAAATTCACCGTGCATCGATGCAGGCGACACCTCTTTTGATTATTCTCTTGAGCCATATTATAATGGCATGTGCATTAATGTAGGTGCCTTTGGCAATACTCAGGAGGCGACTATTTCTTCTCCACAAATCAACATCCCTACTTTACCTCTCGATTTTGACACACTCTATTTTGGGCAAGCCACCTCAAAATCTATTACTATCCAAAACAGGGGTATGTCACGGCTCAATCTTACCCTTAAGAGTGTAAAAAATGTTTATACTTCAGATACCAGCTATTCCATTCTGGGTGGGGACACTCAAAGTATTGATATCAAATTTTCGCCCGTCAAGACGGGATATGATTCCTGTTTATTATGGATAAAATCTAATGATGAATTGACACCACAAGCATCAATTCTCCTAATTGGCTTTGGAATTTTGGGGGGACAATGCGATGGGACTCTTTATTCACAACATTCGCCATTCCTTTTGAGTGAAAACCTTGTGGTACCACATAACAAGGTTTTAAATATCGAGGCCGGAGTAACGATCCATGTTGACTCGGCTGTGCTTATTAAAGTCATCGGCTCACTTATTGCCGAAGGTACGCAAATAGATTCAATACGACTAACATCCTCAAGCACAAAGCCCTCACCGGGCATTTGGCAAGGACTGCATTTCGAGGGCGATGCTCAATCATCTGTAAGTAAAATCAGTTATGTCTGCATCGAGTATGCTGATAATGGTATTTTTATGTATGCCAATCCCGTCCCAGTTCATCATTGCCGGTTTTCTCGATGTAAATCATGGGGTATTGTCCACGATATGATAGACAAAGGAGAGTACTATGCAAATAAATTTGAACATATGCATGGTGCAATTAAAACCATTATGTGCAGCTCAATTATTGAAAACAACACGATTTCAGATGTAAAAACAGCATTAGCCATTACCGGATCAAGCCGCATTCATCATAATAAAATACTCAACATACAAAATGCAATCGAAATATATGACGGTGGTTACTATTCTGTACTCGGTAATGAAATGCGCGGGACTGAATACGCGAATACAATTCAATTGAAAAGTGCCCGCTTGCATTATCTGGAAAATAAACCTCAGCAGGCTTTAAACGCTAAATATGGCATCATTGTGAATGAAGGTGAATTGGCCGATCTATTTCTTATTGATATGAATACATGGGGTGATGAAACAAGAAAGTGCATAACAAGTGTCGATACCCGATTTGAGGAGGTTAAGAATATCCCACAAAGCGGCTATGTATGTCAACTTTTAATTGATAGATTGAAAACTTTTATCGTGCGTACAAAGGATGGTGGTCATGCGAAAATAAGGCCTGGTGCGAAAGCAAATAACACATATGGCTATTGGACTCTTGATTATGTATACGTTCCTGCTGGTATCGATACGTTTCCAACCAATAAGCCCTTTATACCAAATGATGGAATTTTAGTTCATAACGGAACAATGAGCCTCATTGACAATGTGATAAACAACTTTTCAGGCAGTGGTATAACCTTTGAGAATGCTGATATTGATTCCTTTATTCATAACGATATATATGGTAATAAAGGCGGAGGTATTGTTTTCCATGGACCTTCTTTTTTCCTTTCTGATGATGTAATTTTTCAATCCGGCACTAATCTTGACGAATTCAATCGAATTTATGAAAATGATAATTATAATTTCATTAATGGTACACAGAGTCCAATAAAGTTGCCCTATATCTACTGGGGAACCACAGATAGTTTGAGTATAGCATCTTGTATCCTCGATTGTACGGATTATCCTTCACTGGGTTGTGTCAATTTTTCACCATACCTTGATGAATTTCACAATCTGGTTACCGATGTATTGGCTGCCAGGTCCAGCATGAATGGTAATTTCAAACTTGATATCTATCCAAACCCGACAAATTCCCAAACAGTATTCAACTTTTCAACAAAA
>CAZSOP010000461.1:0-3673 GCA_964608385.1 uncultured Cytophagia bacterium | reverse complement strand
TCGACGAGATGCGCGAGTCGGGCGCGAGCCGAGAAGAGATCAGTGATGCGGTTCATGCTAAACTGGCGGAATGGGGTATCGAACTTCCGGAGGGCAAGCCTGGCCGGCATGGCATGTTGCCGTGGGGCGTATTGCAGCAGCTGGATGAAGATCAGAAGGCGGAGCTCAAAGTTCTGGTCGACGAGATGCGCGAGTCGGGCGCGAGCCGAGAAGAGATCAGTGATGCGGTTCAGGCCAAACTGGCGGAATGGGGTATCGAACTTCCGGAGCGGAAACCGGGTCAGCGCGGGATCTTGCCGCAAGGTTTACTGCAGCAACTTGATGAGGAGCAGAGAGCGGCGCTCAGAGCGTTAATCGCGGGAATGCGTGAGACGGGAAAAAGTTTCAGAGAAATTCGCCATACCGTTCGCCGGAAAATTAAAGAATGGCAAATTGAATTACCTGACAATAGAGAAGATGATCAAACGGCAGGCCCCAAACCAACCGATCTACGTCTGCAAAATTATCCGAATCCATTTAATCCTGAAACCAATATTACCTATAATTTGGAGCAGCAGGAACAGGTTTCTTTGGCCATTTTCAATGCCCAGGGCCGGTTTGTGCGGACTTTGGTAAATAAAGTCCAGGCTCCGGGGCAATATGTTATACGTTGGGATGGACTGAACCAGTATGGTGAGCGGGTTTCCTCAGGCCTCTATTTTTATCGCCTGCAGGCAGGTGAGCATATCGAAAATGACACGATGTTGATGCTGAAATGATAATTCCGCATTTGATTGCTCCAGGCCTCTGTCTGGGGCGATCAATTTTGCAGGGCTTCTGCCCGGTGATTTATAAGCAAAGAAAAATCTTAAAAATACGATCAAAGCACGCTCTTAACAGCTGAGTTTTTTTTATTGCTAAATGGAGCTCGATCAAAAATTGGTTTTTTGCCCTTTAGAACCGCCAAGCTTGCTGAGAATAGATTCAACCCTGTCTTTTATAGTCTTTCTTGCAAACACAAGAATTAAAGTGTGCTCTGCCTGCAGAATAAATCGCAGAGCGCCCTTAAAAGGCCGAAACATACAAACAAAAGCAGTATAATGTGGAGAAACCAGCTTTTTTTTTCCAATCTATCGAGAAAATACAGCGATTTGCCGTAATAGGGTTCAGGCAATAGTGAAATCATCAACAGGATTAAAAACCCGGTAAAAAAGAAATAGGCAAAGGGATTGCTTTGCAGAGCTGCTGTCCAGTTTCCCTGTAATATATGCAGTAAGGATGTCACCATGCCACATCCCGGACATTTTATTCCGGTTCCATGCCAGTTTTGTATAAAATTGTTGTTGAATCCAAAAGTTTGCTGCCATACTTTTAGCTTGCTTTTTATTTATCAAATATGTAACCTACTATTTATTAGTATAGATGCACAATGATAAAAGGGTGAATCGATGAAAACAATCATCGTTGGGACGCTGCTACTGATATCCTTTTTGGTAATTTCCTGTAATGAGGGAGACGGTACGATCTATGGCACCTGGGTTCTGCAAGCTGACAAGAGTACGGATTTGGTAACCTGGCGATACAGACATCTACGACTCGAAATCGTCTGCGTTGACAGTATGGTGGCTATTGTGGAAAACTGGAAGCATAAACGATATGGCGATTACGTCGATTCTGTTGCGTTTCAACCCGCAGGTGAAGTGGCTGTATTTAACGAAAAATCTCCCTTATGGCCGGAAAATTGGTACATGGGCGTATTAACCGATCCCAATGCTGTACGTAAAATAGTCGGCGAGTGGGTTACGCCTCAGCAGTCTCTAAAAACCGTAGAAGAGCAGGTGGTGCTGATCTCACAGGGAAAAACAACCATTCGTACTGAACGCCTTTATCATGTTGAAGAGGGTGGCAAACGTCTGGTTGTGGAAGAGAAACGATCGAGCCGACCGACTTTGATTAAACTGGTTTTTGATCGCTATCCTCAACTTAATGACTAATTATCATCGGCAATTAAGAGGCCCGACATGAGAACATTGGTAATCTTATTCATATATCTTGTTTTTTTTGCTTCATTCTTATCCGCTCAGCCGGCGGAACAGATGTTTGTTATGGAGTTAGGTGACAACTGGCAGATCGACAAGGAGCTGCCTAAACATGCTCTGCTTATCAGTTTACAGGGAATTGCCAACCGTGGTGCACCTCGTCTTTATTTTATCTATCCGCATGATTGGGATTTTAAATTTTCCAAGCCTTTAATGGAATATTATATAGATTCCAGGAGTATGGCGTTTAATAAACTCAAATCAGTTGAAGATGCCCTGGTTGCTTTGAGTGCATTTGCAAAAGGCTATGTGGTCTGGGATTCTTCTGTACGGACATCGCTGATTGTTGCTTTTACGGCAGCCGGATTGAAAGAAGCACTTGTGGTAACCGAGGACCTGATCCCGCTGGTGGACAAGTACGGCCTGGAAAAGGTCGAGGACTTTAGAGGCAAATTTACCGGCATGTCGGACGAAGAAATTTACAACTGGGCCTATGATCAATACTGGGACCAAACCAGCAAGGATTATCTGATCTATATGGGAGGCCATTATGGCAACGTTATGAAACCTGGTATCGCGGATTTTGGTATGCATCAAAAGGCGTTTTTTACCGATGCCTCCACCAATCCTGACGATACTTTGGAATATCAATTCGCCCGTAAAGTTTTTTCAGAAATGAAACCACTCTCTATGGTAATGGGATGGCATTCTTATGGAAAGGATACGGAAGCACAACATGTTACGCTGGCATCGAGCTATGCCCTGCGCGTAGAGGGGTTGCATACACTGCCCAATATGAGTTTCAATCATCAAATTCCGCTTTCCCGCGGTTATAGATTCAAAAATAATCACAATGTCAATAATCGAGAACAGTATGTTCCGGAAAAAAAGGTCTATATTGCCTGTATACAGACCGATTGTTTGGGGCTGGGAGCCTGGACGGAGCCTGGTCGGGGTGAAATACCCTATGCCTGGGAGGTAACCATGAACTGGTCATGGCTGGCTCCTGCGATGCTGCAGTTTTTTTATGATATGGCAACGCCTAATGATTATTTTATCGGTTCTTTGAGCGGTCCGGGATATATGTATCCCAAGGCAATTCCGGAGCGATACCTGCCACAAGTTGTCGACAAAGCTTATGAAATGATGAAAACGCTTGACCTCAAAATTTTCGAAACCATGGATCACGCCAATTACTGGCAATCCGATGCGGTGGATGATGATCTGACCGAAAAAGTGGTGAATATCTATTTTGAAAGGATGCCCGGAGCGATTGGTTTTGCAAATGGATACCGTCCCGCCCACACCTTTGCCGTTCAGGAAGGACGCCCCTTTATGTCGTTTGATTATTACCTCTCCGAAACCCGTAAAGTCGATGAGGCGGTTGCAGACCTCGAGGAACTCGCCAACCTCAACAGCGAAAGACCCTATTTCTTACTCATGCATGTTCGCGAATGGAGCGATATCAAACGCGTAAAGAGCATTCTGGAAAAACTGAGTGCTCAATTCAAACTCGTACCCCTCGATATTTTTATGAAAATGGCAGGGAATCAACCGACATTTGTAACCCGTTATGCTGAAGAGTGAAATTGATCGTATTGACAGGAGAGGAAACATAGCTACACATGGTTCAATTGATCCGCACCTGGTTGTAT
>CAZSOP010000460.1:2164-3679 GCA_964608385.1 uncultured Cytophagia bacterium | reverse complement strand
ACGTGTGCTCTTCCGATCTCCTTTTTATAACCAAACAATTCTGATAAACGCATGATTGAAATATCATCGATGAATATTCCCATCCAGCTTGCTGAATCAGAATTGTTTGGTTATAAAAAGGGCGCCTTTACCGGTGCTGACAGAGACAGAGATGGCAAACTGGACATGGCCAATGGAGGTACAATTTTTATTGATGAGCTCGGAGATATGCCTCTGGAATTACAGGGAAAATTCTTAAGATTTCTCCAGGAGGGCCAAGTTCTCCCCCTTGGCGAAGCGATGCCTCATACGGTCGACGTGAGAACCATTGTTGCTACCAACAAAAATCTTCTCACTCTGGTCAAACAAAAAAAATTCAGAGAAGATCTGCTTTACAGGCTTTCAACATTAACCATAAAAATCCCGCCGCTACGGGAACGCAAGGAAGACATTCGCCCGCTTGGCCGGTTTTTTCTTGAAAAACACTCAAATCGTCTAAAAATTCGCTCGGTAAAGAAAGTCTCAGATAAAGCCTTTGACAAACTCGTTGGATATGACTGGCCCGGTAATGTAAGGCAATTGGAAGATGTCATTATTAAAGCGATTATACTCGCAAAAATGGATGAGAAACAAACCATCTTAACGAAACATATCATCTTTCTGGAAGACGTTTTTAAGGATTGGTATGATGTTGAAAACACTCCGCGCCTAATAGATAAAAACGAAATTCTCAAAGTGCTCTACGCCCAAAGAGGGAATCGTTCTGCAACCTACAAAATTTTGAAAAAAAGCCGCACCTACTGTGAACGGGTCGTCGGCATTGATGATCTCAGAAAACATGCACAACGGGCCAAAAAGGGCCTTGGCTGTATAACACAAAACAACGAATAAAAAGACAGCAATTATCATATTATTTGTCACATCATTTGTTTATATTTCCAAGGTATTACCGTCATAATAATCATAATCGAATCAATAAGAGGGCTATCATCATGCGTTATTTAATAATAACGTTATTCCTTTTGTCACTTTGCTGCGGAACGGCATTGGCTGCGGACAACATCCTGGGCAAATGGACAATGCTTCCACAACACAGTACCAAAATCGATCTCTTTGCCACCCTCGCTCTGGATCTGCAACAAAAAGAGACAAATATTACAGTTCTGCGAACCTGGGGGCGCGGCAGCCGCAGCAAAACAGATACCCTGGTTGCATCCACGGATGGTTCAGTGCAACTGAATAAAATTAGGGACAGAGTTTTTGCTACCAATGTCTTTATGGGACTATCCATGGCAGTCGGCACGAATCAAAAAACCAGGGGGATGTGGCTGGAGCCTTATAAAGCTGTAAAAATTGAAGAAACCTGTGATATTATCTCCTCTCAGGGTCAAAGCACATTGACCACAAGGCATAACTGGCAATTATCCAAAAATGGTGAAACCCTTCGCTATACGATCAATCGTCCGGGTCGGCCCGATTCAGCCACCATACAGTATGTGTTTAAACGAAAAGGCACCAGAGAAGCTTATTACATCA
>CAZSOP010000460.1:0-2154 GCA_964608385.1 uncultured Cytophagia bacterium | reverse complement strand
ATCAAACTCAAAGATGACTGGCAAATCGATGCAAAGCTCGATCAAAATGTACTGCTGATAACATTGCAAGCCCTGGCAAACCTGAATAATCCGAGTCTTTATTTTATCTATCCCGAGACCTGGGATTTCAATTACACAAGAGCGATTTTCGACTTTTACCAACGAGACAGATTTTACACCTTTAAACAATTGAAATCCTGTGAAGATGCTTTGAAAATGTTCCGGAAAAATATAAAAGGCTATGTGGTTTGGGATAAAAACGTACGGACATCTTTAATCGTGGCCTTTACAGTTGCAGGGCTCGAAGAGGCGGTGGTTGTGAGCGAAGCACAAATTCCCCTGATGAAAAAATTCAATATTAAAGCTCTAGCTGATTTTCGCGGCAAATTTAGCGGCATGAACGATTATGAAATTTACAGTCAGGCATACGAAGCGTATTG
Organism: uncultured Cytophagia bacterium; assembly: GCA_964608385.1. Classification (GTDB taxonomy): domain Bacteria; phylum Zhuqueibacterota; class Zhuqueibacteria; order Residuimicrobiales; family Oceaniaggregativiventaceae; genus Oceaniaggregativivens_A. The sequence goes on along the minus strand of CAZSOP010000460.1, from coordinate 1,714 downwards.
GCCCCGTTGTAGCAAAAATCTGATCATATGGATGGGAGGGCATCACGGCAACATCATGAAACCCGGAGTTGCCGATTGGGGCATTTATAATAAAGCCTTTTTCAACGATCTTTCAACAAAGCCTTCGGATGAAAAGGAATATCAATTGGCTTCAAAGCTACTCAGTGAACTCGATCCCATGTCGATGGTCATGGGCTGGCACTCGTACAAAAAAGACAAAGAACGCGACCATGTCCGTTTGACCTCCCGCTATGGTCATAGGGTAAAAGGATTGCATACGCTGCCCAACACCAGTTTCAGTGCACAGGTGAAAATGACACCCGGATTCGCATTTCGCAATAATCATAACGTCGTGCGGGACAAAACCTACAAACCGGATAAAAAAGTTTATGTGACCTGCGTACAAACCGATGGAGTCGGTTTGGGGGCATGGAACAAACCCGGACGGGGTGAAATTCCCTACGCCTGGTGTCTCGGTCTGAATGATCTGTGGATGTCCCCTGCTATGCTGGAGTTCTATTACCGACAGGCAACCCCGAATGATTATTTTATCGGCGGCACCACCCCCGGCTATATGTATCCGAAAATGATTCCGGATTCACTGCGCCCCAAACTGTTTTCAATGGCGCAGAAGATGCTCAATCAAATGGATCTTAAAATCACTCAAACAATGGACTATTCTGAAGGAGCAACAGTGGAAGGGAATACAGAGTTGACCTGCCGGGTGGTTGAAGATTTCTACAAATATCTGCCCGATGTGCAGGGCTTTCTCAATGGCTATGCACCCGCTTTTACCTTTGCAATAGAAGATAAAATCCCACTTGTCTCATATGATTATTATCTATCTCCGGAACGCCCGGTAGAAGATGCCGTGGCTGATTTTCGCGAGCTGGCTGAAATCAATAAAGAACGCCCCTACTTTTTGGTGGCCCATATCAGACAATGGAGTGATATAAAAAGAGTGAAAACGATCCTCGAAAAACTGGGACCCGAGTTTCAGGTGATTCCGCTCGATTTTTTTATAAAGATGGCTGGTGAAGCACCTACCTGGGAAGAACGATGTTTGCAACGGTAATGATTCCGGATTCGCACTTGACGAATTCCAACATTTCGAAAATCCATGCTTTCATTGTTACTCAGGCATTAATTCTGAGCCGTAAATCAAGGAGTAATATATGAACCGACAAATTATCAATAATACAATATTAATCATAGTTGTTATTTTCATCTCCGTCATCTTTATGACCATGATTCGCAACTTTTTGATGGTTATTTTATTGGCCGGTATTTTTGCTGCGATGGCGCAGCCACTTTTCAGATTCTTCAACAAATTGTTTAAGAACAAAAAAAACCTTACCTCCTTTGTCACCCTCGTGTTTATTTTTCTGATCATCCTCCTGCCCTTGCTGGGCCTCGCCGGTATCGTCGCAGATCAGGCCATCCGTATCAGCCAATCGGTCCGTCCGTGGATCGAACAGCAGCTCAACCAACCCTCACCATTCGATAAAATCTTTCAGGCATTGCCTTATGCAGAAACGATTAATCAATACAGAGATGTTATTATTCAGAGGGGCGGAGAACTGATCGGAAAATTGAGCAACTTGTTTTTTAACAGCCTTTCCCAAGCCACCGTTTCGACCTTTAAATTCGCATTTCTCTTCTTTGTCTTCCTCTACACCATGTTTTTCTTCCTGAAAGAGGGAGACAGGATATT
>CAZSOP010000459.1:0-3686 GCA_964608385.1 uncultured Cytophagia bacterium | reverse complement strand
CGCCCCTAACTCCGACATGCCGGTAAAAGCAAGATTCGGCTTCAGCCGGATATACCGAAAATCCCCCACGTGAAACAAGTTCTTCCTGCCGCCCTTTAATATATAAATTATATTCCATATCCAGAAATCCGATATCTCCGCTAAACACCCACCCATCCTTTAAATAGAGCCCACTTTCCTTGGGACGATTATGATAACCACGCATCGTGCTCGGACTTTTCACCCAGATTTCGCCAATCTTGTTGGGGGGAAGCTGATTGCCCTTTTCATCGCGGATTTGAAGCTCGATACCGATAATGGGCAAGCCGACAGAACCCGGCTTTGGCTCATCGCCATAGCGTTGTAAGGAAACAAAGGGACCGGCTTCGGTAAACCCATATGCAGGCAAAACGCTTGTATTGAATTTTTGCTCAAACCGATGGCTCTCTTCTTCCGGTAACGTTGCGCCATAACACAGAGAAAACTTGAAACTGTCTGTTTTTGCCACCGTCTCCTTTAAAAGTTCCCGAAAAATCAGAGGCACAGCGACTATAACCGTGGGAGCGTGTGTCTGCAGGGTTTGGGAGAGTTGTGCGATCGTATACCGGGAAAGCAAAACCAGAGTGCCACCGCTGAAAAACGTCGCGTTCATGGAAAAGGTGTGTGCAACCGGATGAAAAAGCGGTAAAATACCCAGAGAAATATCTCTGTCTGTAATATTGAGCATCTCCTTGCAGAGCAGCGCATTGGACACGAGCGCGATATGTTCCATTTCCGCCCCATGGGGTTGGCCGGATATGCCGGCCGTATACAAAATCGCTGCCAGTTCATTCTCTTTTGCCGCTTCAAAATATTCAATGGGCTCGTTTTCCTGCATCAACTGCGTTAAGGATCGGGTATCTTGAGGTATGTCGCTACCGAGGAAAATCAGTTCAGGGAGACTGTTGAGCCGTTCTTTTGCGCTCAGCACGGTATCAGCAAAACCGGACCAGGCAATAATCGCCTTTGCATTACAATCCCTTAGGAAATAGTCCAGGTCAGTGGAAGAGAGGAAATTAAGGGGTACCACTACCGCACCGATTTCGAGGATGGCATAATAACTAATGGGAAAATGGGGTAAATTGGGTAGCATAACGGCCACACAATCTCCCTTTTCCACACCTAAATTCTGTAAAGCCCGGGCCAGTCGTTTTACAGCCTCACCAAGGCGTTCATAGCTTATGCGTGTATCTCCGAATATTAGAGCGGTTTTATCTGAATATTTATTTATAGATTGATTAAAATGTGAAACCAGTGTCGGCACATCATATCCGTTTTGATTTATTTAGATCAACTTTTTATTTTTCTTTATTGTATATAATTCCTATATTATACCCTTCACCCCTGTAAAACAAACTGGATATAAGCTTGTTAAAATAGGCTTGTAGATCGAAAATGTCAAGAGATTTTTCGGCTACGACCGGGAGGCGCTTTTTAAAAGCCGGCTTATAGCGGCTCTGCGGCCCGAACACGGCTATTGATGACTTGTTTTTATTAAAATTAACGATATTTTGAACACCAAAAATACCTTGACAAACAATTCAAGATATTGTATGTTTTGATACACTTTATTACCGGAACCTGGAGTTGTGCATGAGCGAAAAATTGATTTTTGAGTATACCAGTGAAAAAGACGATGATTTTTACCTGCCGCCGCCTGATGTCCCTGAGGAAAAACCGGCAGACCTCATTCCGGCGGCCTGGCTGCGCCGGGATAAGCCCCGTATTCCGGATATCGCCGAACCCCATGTTGTGCGGCACTTTGTCAATCTGTCAACCCAAAATCACCATGTCGATAAAGCATTTTATCCACTCGGCTCATGCACGATGAAATACAATCCCAAAATCAATGAAAACACCTCTGCGCTACCCGGATTCAGCTGCCTGCACCCGCTTCAACCCCTTGATACCGTCCAGGGTGCGCTGCAGCTTGTGCACGATATCTCTTCCTATCTCGCCGAAATAGCAGGATTTTCAGCCGTAACCCTGCAACCCGCAGCCGGAGCCCACGGCGAGCTGACCGGTTTGATGCTGGTTCGAGCCTTTCATGAATCAAAAGGAAATCCCCGCAAGACGGTTCTGATACCCGACTCTGCTCATGGAACCAACCCGGCCAGCGTCATCATCTCGGGTTATGAAAGCGTCACTCTGAAATCCAATGATAAAGGTTTCCTCGACCTGAAAGAGCTCAAGGAAACTCTGAACCCCGAGGTAGCGGCATTGATGCTGACCAATCCCAACACTTTAGGGATATTCGAAACCCGGGTTAAGGAGATTTGTAAGCTCTGTCACGACGCCGGTGCTCTGGTTTACATGGACGGAGCAAACATGAATGCCCTGCTCGGCTTGATTCGACCGGCGGAACTGGGAATCGACGTCATGCATTTCAACTTACATAAAACCTTTTCCACTCCGCATGGCGGAGGCGGCCCGGGATCCGGCCCTGTGGGTGTCGTCGAAAAACTCGTTGGTCTTCTGCCCACACCCTGTGTCACCAAAACAGCATCCGGATATACTTTGGACGACGATCGTCCGCAAAGCATCGGTAAAGTCAGTACGTTTTATGGTAACTTTGCAATTATTGTCAGAGCATATACGTATATCCGCATGCTCGGTGCAGAGGGCTTGAAAAAGGCAAGTCAAAACGCCATCCTCAATGCAAATTATCTTTTGTCGAGGTTGACGGATAAATTCGATCAGCTATATGATATGACCCCTATGCATGAATTTGTTCTGGCAGGAACCCGGCAAAAACAACGGGGTGTAAAAACACTGGATATTGCGAAACGGTTGCTCGACTTTGGGGTACATGCACCGACTGTATATTTTCCGCTTATCGTTCCTGAAGCGCTCATGATTGAACCGACGGAAACCGAAAGCAAGGAAACTCTGGACGCCTACGCAGATTACCTTTTACAGATTGCCCGTGAAGCTGAGGAAGAGCCGGAAAAAGTGAAACAAGCACCAACAAAAACACCTCTAAAACGCCTTGATGAAGCACAAGCCGCAAAAGAGCTGAATATCAGATATAATTTTAAAGGTGCAAAATAGACCTCTATGTTGAATGGCCTAGATATAGATAGAAAAGCAAAGATACTCGTCGTCGATGATATTCCGGTGAATGTACAATTACTGGAGACCCACCTGATTTCCGCCGGATACAATACTACGGTTGCAAATAATGGCGAAGAAGCTCTGGAAAAAGTCAAGCAGGATGAACCGGACCTCATTCTTCTCGATGTGATGATGCCGAAAATGGATGGATTTGAAACCTGTAAAAAGCTGAAAAATTCACAGAAAACCAGACATATACCGGTGATCATGGTTACAGCTTTGAATGAAATCGACGACAAAATTAAAGGCATTGAATCCGGGGCTGATGAGTTTATTACAAAGCCGTTTAACAAAATGGAATTGCTCGCCCGGGTAAAATCGCTTTTACGCATCAAATTTCTTTATGATGAGTTGCAGGATAAAGTAAAACAACTCGAACAGGCAAAGGAGCGCTTGCGGGAGTTGGCGGTTACGGACGGTTTAACTCAGTTGCACAATTACCGCTATTTTAAAGAATACATCGCCAGGGAACTTCGGCGCGCGCAACGCCATAAGAATGATGTTTCTCTGATCATGCTGGATATCGATTTTTTTAAACATTATAATGATACACA
>CAZSOP010000458.1:0-3695 GCA_964608385.1 uncultured Cytophagia bacterium | reverse complement strand
TGGATATGATGGATAAACTCGGCATCGATTTCGGCGCTGCCGGCATTCCGCGTTATCAGGATTTCTCCGGTAAAATCGCCATACCGCTCGAAAACGGTCGTATCGACTGGTTTGCCCTTTGGGGCACCAGCGAAATCGCTATTCTCGATTCGGAAAGCGAAGACCAGGACTTTTATTCACAGGAAGGACAGGACCTCTACAACGGCTCCAGCATCGGCGCCAGCGGACTGAGCTATACCCGCTTTCATAACAAAAATACCAGCTCACGGTTTACCCTTTCCGGCACCTTTCAAAAAACCAATACCGATATTTTCAAACTGCAAGAGGATAAACGCCAGCGCGAGCTCGATGACAATTATATCGAATACAAGGCCTCTTTTGATTACGTGCTCTCGCACCGCTTCAACAATCGCTGGTCGGCCGAGAATGGCCTCAGCCTCGATCAGATGGGTTTCGACCTCGACGGTCAGATTTATGATTCTGAGGATGAAGCGTTTTACAACTATTTCGACAATGAACGCGCACTTGCCGAAGGCCCGCTCTTTTCCCAGGCTTACAGCTCGTGGAAATTCAAACAAAGCGATGACCTGATCTATACAACCGGTCTTAATCTATCTCACTTTGGCCTCAACGGCCATACGACACTCGATCCCCGGTTGGGGGTCTCCTATACCCTTAATCCCTCACAGACACTATCCCTGGCTTATGGCAAACACTCGCGGCTGCAGTGGTTATCCACCTATTATTTTACCGATGTGCTCACCGGCAGAGTCGCCACAGCCACCAATACCGATCTCGATTTTACCAAAGCGCATCATATCGTCCTCGGCTACGATCAGCTCTTTAATGAAAATATGCGATTGAAAGCCGAAGCCTATATCCAGTACCTCTATGATGTTCCGGTGAGAAACGTTCCATCGAGCTATAGCATTTTGAATACGGGAGCGGAATTCAACATCGATCTCCATGAAAACCTGGTCAACGCCGGAACCGGAAAAAATTACGGCCTCGAGCTGACCCTGGAGCGTTTTTACCATAACGGCCTTTACTTTCTGATCACCTCCTCGCTGTTTGACTCGAAATACAAAGGCAAGGACGGCATTGAACGCAGCACCCAGTTCGATACCGATTTTGTCACCAATTTTTTACTGGGCAAAGAGTTTATCTTTAACGAGCACAACACTCTGTTTTTTGACGTCAAGCTGGCCTGGGCCGGCGGCCGCCCCTATACCCCCATCGATCTGGAGGCAAGCCGCGAAGCGGGTGAGTTAAAATTCGACAATGACCTGGCCTTTTCCGAACAGCATCCCGATTATCTAAAACTCGATTTCAAGGTCGGCTATCGCCGCAGTTCAAGATCCTATACCCAGGAATGGATGATCTATATCGAAAACCTGACCGATCACAAAAACGTATTGACCCAGACCTTTGACGGCGTCTCAGGTGAAATCGAGACTATCTATCAGCTCGGTCTGTTTCCGATGATGCAGTATAGAATATACTTTTAGAAAAGCGCCGGGGAAAAAGATGAAAATCAAAGCGATGCTTCCAATCACTGGTTGCAGCTGGAAATCCTGGATGTACACACCGGCGCATTTGCTGAAAGTGCGTGGGTAACCTTACTGGACACCTCTGAACAGACAATTCCGGGCTATCAGGAGTAGAGAACCGATTTTTGTTATCGTTCCAAACGCTATCCACGCCTCTGTTTCGGTCTTGGGGAAATCGAACGGTTTACGGTAAAGGTGATCGATCAAAACGGAGATCAACACCTGTTTACAGATGTGGCCAGCGACCGGCTGCTGCGGTTCATCCTGCCCAATAATCTGTCGTCGACGCTTCAAACGATAAAGAAAACAAATAAATATTGATTTTCCTTGCAAATTTTAATGAAAATGGATAAGTTTAATAAACGGGATTGAGTCTAATCACCAACGGCGGAATATCCGACCTATCTGCACTCTTGAATTTGCCGTTCACCATCCACGAACTGATAAAAAAGTCTATCCGCGATCCACTTTCCATTTCGCTACCGGCCCTGTTTTCCAACAATCCCTTTGAGCACACAAACGGTTTTCGCAACATCGAACCAACGCAGCCATGTCTCTTAAAATCGCCTACAACATTTTTTGAACAACTATTGAGGTTTTGATATGCACAACCCAAATCAATTCTCATCTGCAATGTATCACATGATCTGTTTTTTGCTGATGGTTTTTGGCCTGACAACGGTTTCTGTTTATGCTCAGAGTCCACATCTTTACGGTATCCACGATGCTGACTCTTCACCGCAGGAATTTCTCGATCATCTTAACACGGATGCGGTCAACGGTTGGGTTACCGCCACTGTCGCTATTGGAGATAATCCCGACGATCATGGCGGCTCTGATTTTACGGCGATTTCCGATCAAGGGCATAGCGTCATTTGTCGTCTCAACTACGGCTACTCCCCCAGCGGAACTCTGCCGCCACCGGATCGCTATGACGAATTTGCCCAGCGCTGCGCCAATTACGTCGCCGCCACACAGGGATGCTCAATTTTTATCATCGCTAATGAAACCAATCTGGCGCATGAGTGGCCCGTCGTCAGTGGCAGACATCAGTATATCTCGCCACAAGATTATGCCGACTGCTTTACACAGTGTTATACTGCCATCAAAAACGTTGATGCAGAGGCTCAGGTGGTACCCCAGGCCCTGGCACCCTTTGCCGGCCCCTATGGCGAAGGCGATATCAACGGCATCCCCCATGACGGCAATCCCCTGAACTGGGTCGACTATATGAACCAGATGCTCACCGCCATTGAATCCGCCGGCGATCTCGATGGCATTGCCCTGCATATCAATTCCAGAGGATACACCTACGACGATATTCACAGTACGCAAAAAGTCAATGCCGCCGGCCAGAACCTCTATTTCAGTTTCTATGTTTACAAAGACTGGATCAATCACGGTATACCGTCTAGCCTCTATGATTTGCCGCTTTACGCCAGCGAGTGTAATGGCATTTATTACTGGAAAGGCGGCCATCCGGAAAACCCGCAGGCGCATTATGAAAGTGGCTGGATTCAGGAAATCTATGCCGAAATCGATCGTTATAATCAGCAGGCGATGACCGATGGCACCCCCATCTTCAGATGTGTCAATCTCTATCGCTGGTGTCAATGGTGCGACGACTGGAATATCGACGGTAATACATACGAATCGCAGATGCTTGCCGATCTCGATCAGGCGGTTACCTATAAATACAGCTGGGCAACGGAAAACCAGCCCCCAGCCGCTTCAGAACTGGTAAACGGTGACTTTGAAAATGGCGAGCAGGCAAACGGAGTCGGTAATAGCTGGTCTTCCTTTCAATCTACCGGTTATCCGGCTCTGTTTGAGGTGCAGTCGGATCAGGTTGCCGGCGGAAGCTGGTCGCAAAAAATATCCAGCCCCCAGCCGCAGAGCAATTATAAATACGCCGGTGTTTATCAAACTATTACCGTCACGCCGGGAGAAACCTACCAAATCCAGACATCGAACCGGACTCAATTCGATGGCGGAGCAGCCTGGGATTATATCGCCCGCCTCGGTATCGATTTGACCGGTGGCGACAACTTTGAATCCGCTGATATCGCATGGTACGAATTTGATTCGCAAAAAGATATCTGGCACTCGCTGAACCAAACGGCGACAGCCACTCACAATTCCCTG
>CAZSOP010000457.1:0-3704 GCA_964608385.1 uncultured Cytophagia bacterium | reverse complement strand
TTTGCAGCCCATCTTCTTTGTAAATTGGTTTGAAAGCGCCTCTGGCAACACCAAGCACAGCCACCTGAGGCGGGTAGACGAGGGGCGTAAAAGCGGTACCGCCGATACCACCGAGGTTTGAAATTGCAAAATTTCCGCCCTGAAGTTCATCAGGAGATATTTTTTTATTCCTCGTTTTCTGTGCCAGCTTGGTAATCTCAACCGATAATTCAACAATATCTTTCTGATCGGCATTTTTGATGACCGGTACCAACAAACCACGTTCCGTATCGACTGCAATACCGATATGATAATAATTTTTTAAGATGATCTGCTTTTTATCCATATCCAGACTGGCATTAAAACGGGGAAATCTTTTCAGCGCCAGACTAACAATTTTAACCAATATAGACGTAATGGTTAATTTACCGCCCGCTTTTTCAATCTTTGCTGCCTGTTTTTGTCTATATTGTTCTACATCGGTAATGTCCGCTTCATCGAACTGTGTGACCTGTGGTACGGTGCGCCAAGAATGCGACATGGATTCGGCAATACGTCTACGGGTAAGCACCATATCTTCCATTTCCGTATCTCCCCACTGAGAAAAATCGGGCAACTCGATGGTTTCAGAACCCTTTGCCTTTTTCTCCTTGACGAAATTCTTTACATCCTGATGTGAAATTCGCCCACCTGGTCCCGACCCTTCAATTCGATTAATGTCAACACCCAGTTCTCGTGCCAAACGACGAACAGAAGGAGCCGCAGGAGCGATTTTATCTTTGGGGGGAGCCGTTTTGTTTAGAACCCGCTCTTCTTTTTGCTCAGTGTTTTCAGCGGGTTTTTCAGGCTCTTCCGGCGTCACCTCCTCTTCAGGTTCGGCTGTTTCTTCCTTTTTCTTTTTACTTGTTTCCTTTTCTTCTGCTTTTTCGCTTTCCATTTTCACAATGGTCTGACCGACACGCACCGTATCGCCTTCTGATACAAGGATTTCTATAATGTTTCCCTCTTGCGGGCTTGGAACTTCAAACGTTGCCTTTTCACTTTCGAGCTCCATAAGCGGATCATCTGCTTTAATATGATCCCCGGTCGAGACAAGTATATGTATTACCTCTGCCGAGTCAACATTTTCAGCGATTTCAGGAAGTTTGATCTCTTTGGACATAAAGACCTCATTTTTTAGGCAAATACGGGATTTATTTGATCCGGATTTATTTCGAGTTTCTTCTGAGCTTTTTTGATCGCCGTTTTGTTCAGATCGCCTTGTTGGTAAAGCGCAAAGAGAGCAGAATAGGCGATATACTTGGCATCGACCTGGAAAAAATCGCGTAAAGCCTGCCGCGTTTCACTACGGCCATAGCCATCTGTACCCAGCATAATCAGAGGGCCCGGAATCCATTTGGATATTGAGGCTGGTAGCATTTTTAAATAATCGGATGCAGCAACAAAGACGCCTTTTTCACCCTCGAACGCTTTCTGAAGATAAGGCGTTCTACTTTCATCCGGATGATGGCGGTTATAATGCTCAATATCCAGGGCATCGCGATAGAGCTCCTTATAGCTTGTAGCGCTCCAGACATTGGTGGGAATATCAAAATCAGCTTCAAGCATTTCCCTGGCCTTTAGCGTTTCGTTAAGAATCGATCCGCTTCCGAGAAGATGTGCTTTGGCTTTTTTGTTTGATTTTTTAAAGCAATACAGCCCCTTCAATATACCTTCTTTGATATTTTTACTTTTCGGCATGGGAGGCATTTTATAAAATTCGTTCATAACCGTTAGGTAGTAAAAAATATTTTCCTGCTTTTCGAACATGCGTTTGATACCTTCACGAATGATCACTGCCAGCTCATAGGCATAGGCTGGATCGTAGGCATAGAGATTCGGTACTGTAAACGCATTCACGTGGCTATTGCCATCCTGGTGCTGCAATCCTTCGCCGGCCAAGGTCGTTCGTCCGGCGGTGCCGCCGACCAGAAACCCTTTTGCCTGCGCATCACCTGCAGCCCAAATGAGGTCGCCGATACGTTGAAACCCAAACATGGAATAAAATATAAAAAATGGAATCATGGCGAGCTCATGCGTTGCATATGAAGTGCCGGCAGCAATAAAAGAAGACATAGAGCCCGCTTCGGTAATTCCTTCTTCAAGGATGGCACCATCCTTGGCTTCTTTGTAGTAAAGTAATATATCTCTATCCACCGGTTCATAGAGCTGGCCGGTATGGGAGTAAATGCCGACCTGGCGAAAAAGCGATTCCATGCCGAATGTTCGCGCTTCATCCGGTACAATAGGCACGATCTGTTTGCCGATATTTTTGTCCTTGAGAAGTTTTGATAAAATGGTTACCAGGGCCATTGTTGTGGCGATTTCACGATCTCCTGACCCTTCATAAAATTCTTTAAACAACTCTTCTGAAGGCGTTTTAACAGGTTTTACGTTTACGCTTCGCGCCGGCAGGTATCCGCCGAGTTTTTCGCGCTGTTTTTTCAAATATTTGATCTCTTCGCTATCTTCGTGTGGTTTATAAAACGGTGCATCAGCAACTTGATCATCGGATATGGGGATAGCAAAACGGCCGCGGAATTTTTTCAACTCTTCCTGATTTAATTTTTTCTGCTGATGTGTGATATTCTTTCCCTCTCCGGCTTCACCCAGCCCGTATCCTTTTATGGTTTGTGCGAGGATGACTGTGGGCCGGCCTTTGTGCTGAACAGCAGCATGATAGGCAGCATAGACCTTCTCCGGATCGTGTCCGCCGCGGCGTAGTTTTTCCAGTTCTTCGTCGGAATAATTTTCAACCAGTTTCAGTAATCGGGGGTCCTGTCCAAAGAAATGTTCGCGGATATATTTACCGCCGGAAACGGTAAGTTTTTGCACCTTTCCATCAACGATTTCATTCAAAGCCTGCACCAAAACCCCCTCTTCGTCTTTTTCCAACAAGGGATCCCAATCTTCACCCCAGATCACCTTGATCACATTCCATTTGGCACCGCGAAAAGCGGCCTCCAATTCTTGAATGACTTTGCTGTTTCCCCGTACCGGGCCATCCAGCCTTTGAAGATTACAATTAATGACGAATATCAAATTATCGAGCTCTTCCCGGGCTGCGAGGGTAATTGCACCCATCGACTCGGGCTCATCCATTTCACCATCGCCCAGGAAAGCCCAGACCTTTTGATCGCTTGTGTCTTTTAATCCCCGATCGGCAAGATAATTGTTGAATCGTGCCTGATAAATAGACATAATCGGAGATAGTCCCATGGAAACGGTTGGATATTGCCAAAAATCAGGCATAAGCCAGGGATGTGGATAAGAGGAAAGCCCGCCTTCCGGAGCGAGCTCGCGGCGAAAATTTTCCAGGTCTTTTTCAGATAGCCGACCTTCGAGAAAAGCGCGCGCATAAATTCCAGGTGAAGCATGACCCTGAATATAAACGATGTCGCCATTTTGTTCTTCAGTCGGTGCACGGAGAAAATGGTTAAACGCGACTTCAAACAGCGTTGCCTGTGAAGCATAAGTGGAAATATGTCCGCCGATGCCATCAGCCTGACGGTTCGCCCTCACCACCATGGCCATGGCATTCCAGCGAATGATACTCTTAATACGTCGTTCCATCTCCCGATTACCGGGATACGGCGGCTGTTTATTACGCGGTATCGTATTGATATAGGGGGTATTTCCGGGGCAGAAAAATTCAACACCAAATTTTTTCGCCCTAATTTTCAGTA
>CAZSOP010000456.1:0-3713 GCA_964608385.1 uncultured Cytophagia bacterium | reverse complement strand
TGGCACCCTGGCGGAATCCGAGCCATTGCATTCGCAAGCCTGGCAAGAGAACTTTGCCGAATACGGGCTGGAATGTTTTGAGCAATTTTTTGAGGATCATGCGGGGATTCCTTCAGAGACCATTGTCCATAATTATAACAAATTATATGGTCAAAATCTCGATCCGCAGAAATTTGCGCAAGAAGTGGACAGCCGCGCTTTTGAAAAATTGTTGCATGTCAAGCCGGTAGAACCCGTGGTTCGGATCGTACACGACTATTATCGTCGTCTTCCCATGGCTGTTGCCTCGAGCGGCAACCGAAAAAATGTAATGCGTACACTGGAGGTTTTGGGTCTTGATGAGATGTTACCGGTTGTCGTTACCGTTCAGGATGTGGAAAGGCCAAAACCCTGGCCTGATATTTTTCTCAGAGCCGCTCAGCTGCTTGACGTAAACCCCGGCGAGTGTCAGGTATTTGAAGATGCAGATGCCGGGATCAAGGCAGCGAAAGCGGCAGGCATGAACGTTGTTGATATTCGTCCATTCAAAGTATGAAGACATTAATGGAATGGTTCAAGCGGGAATGTAACCGCCAAATTAAAGGATGTCGACGCCGGGCATCTGATGGTACTATTTTATATACACCTGATGGAAATGGTACCTATAATGCCATGGCATCTTTTTATCAACGCTGCAATTATGATCAAAACGATAACGCTTATCAGCAAAAAGCTGAAAACATCAAGGGAAAACTTTTTTCGTTATGGGATGAAGATTCAGGTATGTTTTATGCCGCATCAGAGGATTACCGGCAAATAGATATTTGGGGTAATGCTTATGCTTTGTATATCCATTTTCCATTGGGAAACAAAGACGAAAGAATTGCAGATTATTTGAGTGACCGTTTTGAGTCTACTGTTTACAACGGCCAGATCAGACATCTGCCCGGTGGTCAATATTGGCACAGGACGCTGATTCTCGTTTCACGGGACACTTGTGAAAATGGTGCTTACTGGGGCACGGCTTCAGGATGGGTGGCCTATGCACTGCAAAAAAAACAGCATGAAAAAACCGAAAAATTTTATCAGGACCTCGCTAAAGACTATAAAGAGAACGGGATCTATGAATGCATAAATGGAAAACATAAAAAAGAAAAAAATTATATTGCCAGCATCATAAATCCTTTTGGAGCATTAAAAAAATCCTGAACGAGTTATAAAGGAGGATACGATGTGTTCCCGGGACATTATTTTGGCCAAAGAGCGCAAGGCTCTGATGACCCTGATGGATGAAGGAGACTATCGCGTTCCGAAACGCCAGGTAGATGAAAACCTGCTGCTCGCGACCTGGAATATTCAAAATCTCAGCAACCGGAAAACCATGCGCGCCCTCCAGTATATTGCCGATATCTGTGAGCGATTTGACATTATTGCCCTGCAGGAAATAAAAAGCGATTTAAGGGGGCTGGCCAAATTACAAAAGCTCCTGCCCGGCAATTATAACATTCTGGTGTCGGACACAACCGGCAATTATGAACGCTTTGTCTTTCTATACGACAAACGCACGGTAATCAGCACGGGGTTGGTCTCCGAGATCGGATTTCCGGTATCAGGAAAAACCCATCAGGGTTATCAATTACACCGAATGCCTTATTGTGCTTCCTTTAAGGCCGGACGATTTGATTTTGTCATCGTTAATGTTCATATTTATTATGGCTCCTCTTCGGTCTGGAAAGCACAACGCGAAAAGGAGATTCGGGAATTGGTTGAACATATTTACTGGTTGTCGAAAAAGGAACAAACCAAGGTTTTTGACAGAGATTTTTTCGTTGTAGGGGATTTTAATATAGAGCAGGCAGGAGACCGCTTTTTCAATACGCTGGTTTCAAAAGGCTTTCAGATGCCGGCAGCACTGGACACCTTACACACCAATTTTTTGGGTGACAAGACATATGACAAAATAGCCTGGGTCGATCGTCCTTCCTTTTATTTTTCAGGCCGGTGTAATGTTATACCGTTTGGTCATGTCGTCTACCAGGATGGCGATCCTTTAACGGCAAAGAAGAAAATAAGCGATCACTTGCCTTTGTGGGCGGAATTCAGGATCAATGAATTAACCCAGGAACTGGATCAAATTATCAGCAATCCGCAGGGATAATCGGATAAAACGGATAAAAGATGAAAATATTACATACTTCTGACTGGCATCTGGGAAAGCGGCTGGAACGCTTTTCGCGATTGGAAGAACAAAAAAACGTCATGCAGGAACTTTGTCAAATGGCAGATGATAAAGAAGCCGATGTGGTGCTTGTATGCGGGGATTTGTTTGACACCTATAATCCGCCCACGGAAGCCGTGGACCTGTTTTACAAAACGCTAAAGCAGCTGTCCGGGAACGGAGAGCGAGCGGTCATAGCGATTGCCGGAAATCATGACTCGCCTGACCGCATCGAAGCGCCGGACCCACTTGCCCGTGAGTGCGGTATTGTGTTGATCGGATATCCGCACTCTGTGATTCCACCCTTTTCGCTCGACAGTGGTGTGTCGATTAGTGAAAGCGTTCCAGGATATCTGCGTTTAAAATTACCTCAACACTCTTATCAATTTGGATTGCTCTATACGCCATATGCAAACGAGATCCGCTTGAAAAGTTTTTTGGGACATGAAGATTCCGGACAACGGTTTCGGGAATTACTGACAACGTTTTGGCAGAAGACGGCGCAAAGTCTACACCGGGAAGATGTAAATGTACTGGCGGCCCATCTTCTCATCGTTAAGACGGACCGGGAGATTCCGGAAGAACCGGAAGAAGAAAAACCTATTCTTCATCTGGGTGGTGCTCAGGCCATTTTGTCACAGCAGTTGCCCTCTGAGGTACAATATGCTGCACTGGGTCATTTGCATCGCCATCAAAAGATTGATGGTGTTTCCTGTCCGGTTGTCTACAGCGGAAGTCCACTGGCTTTTGGTTTTTCCGAAGCCGAACAGCAAAAATATGCTGTCTTGATTGAGGTCGAGCCCGATTCGCAAGCAAGGATTGAAAAACTTTTTTTACGATCGGGCAAGTTTTTGCATAAAAAGCGCTTTACGCGGGTGGAGGATACCTTGCAATGGTTAAACCAAAACCAGGATTGTTATGTTGAATTGACAATGGCAACGCCCGAGTTTTTAAGCGCTACAGAACGAAAACAGTTTTCTGAAGCGCATGAAGGCATCGTATCCATCATCCCCGAACCGCAGTCTGAACAAATGGATAGCGGAGAACCCACACAAATAGATCTGAACAAAAGCATTACAGAGTTGTTTATAGATTATTTCCAGGCCCGTCATGGTCAAAAGCCCAATAAGAGACTAGTGGATCTGTTTAAACAAGTTTTATCCGAGGAGCCTGAATGATACCCGTCTCTCTTCGATTAAAAGGACTCTATTCTTATCAACAGGAAGAGCACATAGATTTTCAAATGCTTGTCCCATCCCGTCTGTTCGGCATTTTCGGCGCTGTGGGGAGTGGCAAATCTACAATACTTGAAGCAATTTCTTTCGCTCTTTACGGGCAGACCGAGCGGCTTTTGCAATCGGACAATAGAAATTACAACATGATGAACTTAAAGTCCAAAAAGCTCGAAATCGATTTTATCTTTAAAAGTGGGCGCGGAAACGATGAATATCGTTTTATGGTGTTGGGAAAGCGGCACTCTAAAAAATTTGAAAAGATTCACAGCTTTGAGCGAACC
>CAZSOP010000455.1:0-3730 GCA_964608385.1 uncultured Cytophagia bacterium | reverse complement strand
GAAAACAGATGATTGAACCGGTTCAAATACCATTTGCATAGGTTAAGTTATTGTTTTTTTTGTAACCGCTGAGGTCCGACCCCGGGTTAAAAATTCCACGTTGCCACGTTTTCACATTTTTCACGCTTTTTTGAAAGGGCCGGTCAGCGATAGGTGCTGGACGATCGCGCCTCGCTGAATTTAGGAAAGAACTCCAGTCGATCAATATGAACCGGTGATGAACATTTAACCGGGCATATTTTTTACTTTTTCTGTTTTTTTATCAGATATATTATACTAAATCCGATAATTATAGAGCTACCCATAATAATATAATCGCCATATTTGCCATAAATAGATCCGGTCAAAACTAAAATAGTAACGACTACAATTATAGATAAAATGCCAATGGCCAAGATATCGATTATTCGTTTATTCATTACTATTCCCCAACACTTTTTTATTTATTAAAAATTTTCTAAAATTATCATAATCTTCAAAAACACCGGATTCTAATCTAATTGTTCTTTTGATGTTCCTCGAAGTCAATTCTAATGTGTGATCCAACAAAGCTTTGCTGATCTTGTTTGTAAGTAAATTCAACATATTGATGGCGGCTGTGGGAAAGAGTGGCAATAAATGCATAGACTTTTCTTTTTCTGCCAAGTTCCGGATCGTGCATTAAACCCATATAACCATAATCAATTTGAACCTCTTTTCCCGGTTCGACCTCAATCCGGCAGGTTGTTTTTTGAGGATTGATTGTAACATCATTTGCAATGATAAATCTTTTAAACGAACTATAGCTGACGTCGTTTTTCAGATCATGTTTTTCACAAATGACTTCAAATGCAATCTTGGGTTTTAATGGATAAGCAGAATTATTTATCAGGCCTCTGATTTCATCCAAATACTTTTTTAAAAGAGCTTGCGCCGGTGCCGGTTTTTTGTTTTGCTCATTTAAACATTCCCCGATCTTTTCCAAAAGCTCTTCCTTTAAAGGGAGAGGATTTTCACGCGATAGTCCTATCTGTTTGCCAATCGCGATATATTTCCTGACCGTCTTTCTGGAAAAGTCCGTGACTTTACCAATATGCGTTACTTTTTGATTGTCATGCCAACGCCGAATAACTTCGTATGCGTCCATAGCTCCTACTCGTTTGAATCCCATATTTTCCTCCTGTTCCTGTCAGTAAGAAAGAAAATAGAGAAATTGTCGAGGGTCATCTTATTCCCCACCTCAGGTTCACGATAATTCCCCACTTGTTTTCGTGATTAGCGTTATTATACAAATGGCGTTTTTCAATGTCAAGCGTTTTGTTATCGCGGCCTAAAATTAGTCCGGAACGATGGCCCTGTAATTTCTATTTGATGAGCGTTATGCGCGAGCCGATCCATGATTGCATTAGCAGTCACTTGATCGGGGAATACATCCAGCCAATCGACCATGTCCCTGTTGCTTGTCAGTATCATGGATTTCACCTGGTACCTTGAATCTACAAGTGCATAAAGAAATTCAGCGGATGCCTGATCTATTTTCTTGAACGCAAAGTCATCGATCACAACAAGATCGACCTTGAGGAGTTTTTTTAATAGATTTTCAGCCTGGTTGTTCAAGTCGGCATTGCTGAATTCGTTAAAGAATTGATAAAATTTATAAAATCGTACGGTTTTGTGTTTCCGGCAAGCCTGATGGCAGATAGCTTTGGTAAGATGGGTTTTTCCTGTGCCGGTTTGTCCAAGGAAAAAGATGTTTTCCCCCTTGTCCAGGAAATTGCATGTTGCCAGTTCTCTAATCTGTGCTGCATTGATTGAAGGATTAAAAGAAAAATCAAAGGATTCCAGGGTTTTCTGTAAACCCATGCGTGACTGGGCGAGCAGCCGATCGAGTTTATTCTGGTCCCGATTCTCGATCTCATCCAATAAAATTGCAGCAAAAAATTCGGAATATGACAACTTGTTGGTTTGGGCTTGCAAAAATCTGTTATCAAGAGTTCTTATCGCACCTGACATTTTCAATGTTTTGAGCATAGAGAGTATTTGTGCTTTTTCATTCATGGTGATCTCCTTTACGGGTTTTGAATAAAATAGTCCATGTCTCTAACAAATCTGGACGTTCGTTCAGACTTTTTAATTTGGTTGTTTTCCTGTAATAGGTTTTGGATTTTTTCAATCAGCATTTTAAATGATTTAGGCGTGACGGAAAGATGTTTTCTTGTAGCCAATTCAGCTGCTTTTTCCAACAGATCAGAATCATATTTTTCTACCAGGGCGACCAGTCCCTGGGCTTTTCTCATATTTATGAATGCATGAGGTTCAAGAACGGTTCGAACAAGTTGTCCAAAGTGATAACCGGTTTTCGAGGCTTTCCATTGAAGATATTTCGGCATACCTTTGTTCAGCGCTGCTTGAACATTTTCTGGAAAATTAGTAAAATCGGTATGCCGGTAACATTTTTTTATTTTGACATGCTGTTGTATTAATTGATTATTGTAAAATATTTGGATCAGGCTTTCAGTACCTTTCACCCAGACCTTTTTCCCAACATATCTTTGCGGTACCGAGTACATTTTCTTGTCAAACTGAATATATTGATCTATATGAACTTTGGCCTCTTTCCAAAGTGCCGGCTCAAAATGTTCTTCAGGCAGAGATTTCAATTCTGGTTTTTCACTTTCAACAAACACTGGATACGGTTGCCATTGTGTTGTCCCATGCTTTCTGTGCCCGTATTTTCCCAGGCACCACTCTTCAACACGATCATTTGCTTCTGTTATATCAATTGTCGAGTTTAACGCCAATTGTTTAAAGAATTGTTGCCTCACAACAGGTACCTGGTTTTCAACTTTGCCTTTATCTTTTGGATGGCCTACCCGGCAAGGATCAATGAAGCAATTATAGTGCTCTGCCATTTCACGATAAGCACGGTTCAGTGCCGGATCATAAAGGTCCGGCTTTATGACACCTGCTTTCAGATTGTCGATAACAAGACGTTCCGGAACGCCCTCAAAGTAGGAGAACATTCTAATGTGTGATCCAACAAAGCTTTGCTGATCTTGTTTGTAAGTAAATTCAACATATTGATGGCGGCTGTGGGAAAGAGTGGCAATAAATGCATAGACTTTTCTTTTTCTGCCAAGTTCCGGATCGTGCATTAAACCCATATAACCATAATCAATTTGAACCTCTTTTCCCGGTTCGACCTCAATCCGGCAGGTTGTTTTTTGAGGATTGATTGTAACATCATTTGCAATGATAAATCTTTTAAACGAACTATAGCTGACGTCGTTTTTCAGATCATGTTTTTCACAAATGACTTCAAATGCAATCTTGGGTTTTAATGGATAAGCAGAATTATTTATCAGGCCTCTGATTTCATCCAAATACTTTTTTAAAAGAGCTTGCGCCGGTGCCGGTTTTTTGTTTTGCTCATTTAAACATTCCCCGATCTTTTCCAAAAGCTCTTCCTTTAAAGGGAGAGGATTTTCACGCGATAGTCCTATCTGTTTGCCAATCGCGATATATTTCCTGACCGTCTTTCTGGAAAAGTCCGTGACTTTACCAATATGCGTTACTTTTTGATTGTCATGCCAACGCCGAATAACTTCGTATGCGTCCATAGCTCCTACTCGTTTGAATCCCATATTTTCCTCCTGTTCCTGTCAGTAAGAAAGAAAATAGAGAAATATTTTGATGAATAAAACAAGTGGGGAATTATGGTGGACCTGACACCCAAAAAGTGGGGAATTAT
>CAZSOP010000454.1:0-3731 GCA_964608385.1 uncultured Cytophagia bacterium | reverse complement strand
CGCCCAAAGGAAACTGAAGCGTTGTCTTTGCCGACAACAAACTGATCGAGGTCTTGGCACTGAACGCCTTGCGGTTGCCGTCGAGGTTGGTGACATCCATAACCGAAGAGAGACGGCCGCCGTATTCGGCGCCGAATCCGCCCTTGGAGAACTCGACGCTTTTGATGGCATCGGTGTTAAAGGTGGAAAACAGACCGAAAAAATGCTCCGGATTATAAACATCGGTGCCGTCGATGAGATAGAGATTCTGATCCGGCGTCCCGCCGCGCACATAGAGCTCGGAGGAAAAATCCGAAATAGCGGCAACCCCGGGCATGGTTTGCAACGAGCGCAGGAGATCGGACTCGACGAACTGCGGCGCGCGCTTGATATCGCGCGGCGTCAGCTTGATTTTTGAAATCGGTTTGCGGTACAAGCGCAGACTGGTGCGCACCGAATCGGCGATGACGGAAATCTCCTCTGTGGCGATCGCCCGGGGCATCAGGCGGATATTAAGCTCCATAGAGCTGTTGGGTTTTATGGTGATTTTTTTGGAAAAGGTTTCATAGCCAATAAATTGACAAACCAGTGTATAGCTTCCCACCGGGATGCGGGGAATAGAATAAAAGCCGCTGCTGTTGCTGGCCGATCCCATATAGGTATCCTGCAAAAAGACATTGGCCCCGACAAGGCTTTCACCGCTCTGCTCATCATAGACAAAGCCGCTGATGCTGCCGTGCGGCTGTGCCTGAACAGCCGGCTGCAGTATAAAGATGAGAATAATTATTGTAATCGCAAACTTCATTCCCGCGCTCCACCGTCAAATTAAATTAGAATATAAAATGTATATATTAATTTCATATAATGCCAGCATTAAAAATTAATGTTTGATGTTTCATCGGACAAGTTTTTTCAAAATTCTGCGAAGCGAGATCCTTCCGCCTTCCATCACCACGGATTTTTACTCAACCCGTTGACCTCTCAAGCAAACAGGTAACATAAAACAAAAAGCGGAAGAGCTCGCGCAGCCCGCGGAGGATCACCCCCACCCCAATCTCTGTCCATAAACCGGCCATTTTAATTCATCATTCCGTTCTGTATAATTTCGTCTTGGTGCCCTTTGTCGTTGAGATTGGGGCGGGGGTAGCCGGAGCGGCCCCTGATGCGAAAAAGCAAGTCTGAAAGCAAAAACAAACTGTATTTGTTGTTACGGATGCTGCCCGCAGAACAGCACTCGTGTTGGGCGCAGGGCATTCAAACATCTCAGCGCAGAACGAGCGATAAATCGCGGATTAAGCAGAGCCGTTAATCATATTCTAATCATTTTTTCACATCACCCCCCAAAAAAACAACTATCCGTTTTCCCTTGCATTTATAAATTGTGTTAAATACTTTTTATAGAAATGTTTACATAATGGCTCTGATTTATTCATAAAAGATCAATCTTCCACAAACAGGGACGTCAGTGATAAAATATCTCATCCAAAACTGGAGACCCATTCTCAGTACCATCGTCTTTTTGACCAGCTTTGTCTCTTTTATCATCACCGGAATGGCGGGAACCCTGTTTCCCGAACTGGTGCTGCGCGCCGCTTATGATGCTTTTAGCCTCTTCATTATGGGCGGACTCGATATCGGCTTTCCCCATGGCCATTCACAAACGGGTGTAATTCTATTGTGGATTTGCTATTTCTTTGCGCCCTTGCTCACCGTCAGTTTTGTTTTCCAGTTCGTGCAGGAAAAAGTGTTCAGCCGCTATGCCCCCAGGGTTAAAAAACACACGGTTTTGTGCGGCCTCGGCCGTAATGGACAATTGATCTTTGAGCTTTTAAAAGAACAAAAATCAAAACACAAAATTATCGTCATCGAGCAGGACGAACACAATACCCAAAGCGAAAACCTGGCCAAAGCGTCGACGGTCTGGTGGATTAAAAACGATTTTACCAAACCACTGGTTCTGCGCAAAGCCGGAATAGAAAAAGCGCATCAGGTCATCCTTTCCACCAATCAGGATATCGAAAACCTCAACACCATGGTAACCATTACGGAGATGATTAAAAACAAAAAGGTTCCGCAAATCTGTTGCCATCTCGGTGATCTGAATTTACACGATAATCTGAGACAAACCTTTTTAAAAGAGGAAAATTTCAGCAATATCAAAATCTTTAACGGTTACCATTGCGTCACCAGACGGTTATATGACAACTATGTCCTCAAA
Source organism: uncultured Cytophagia bacterium (assembly GCA_964608385.1). GTDB lineage: Bacteria > Zhuqueibacterota > Zhuqueibacteria > Residuimicrobiales > Oceaniaggregativiventaceae > Oceaniaggregativivens_A. Next base: position 1,534 of record CAZSOP010000454.1, on the reverse strand, counting down.
GAGAATCTTATCGACCCGGCAGGAACGCGTTTTATCATCCTGGGATACGGAAAATTCGGCCGCATGCTGCTTTCCCATATCATGAACGACCCCGGCCGCCGGGACAACGACGAAGTTGCGATCGTGACCCTGAAAACCAGCAATGATCTGGACGCTTATGACTATAGCTGGGGAAAGTCCTTTAAACATCCCTGCCAAATAAAACGCTACGATCAGCATGACATGCACAGTCCGATTTTGTGGGACAAACTATCCCAGGGTGAGAAGAAAAAAACACTGCTCTTCGTGTGCCGCGATAACGACCTCGCTAATATTGAGCTGGCCATATCGCTTAAACTAAATGGGCCGAAAGCGCTTAAAGAGGCTGTTATCATCTGCCGCGTTTTTCGTCCGACCACGCAATATCTCGAGAGCATGCTCGAAAACCGCCTGACGCCAACGCAAAGCCAGGATGTCCTGCTGTTTCCCATGCGGCAGGAACTCAAGGAAGCTTTTAGAGAAGAACTTGGGTTTTTTGCCTCATAAGTCAATCGTTTATATGTTCCAATCCCGATTATAGAGATAGGCCGAATAAAGGCCCTCGATACCGGTGCCCCGGGTATTGCCCCCATCTGTCACCGTTTTCAAAATGACAAATCTGTTATATGCAGCAACAGATGTATATTTAAACGAGTTGTATAATCGAAGAGTTCAGTCCCATAATTATTCCATTTTTTTGTTTTGCTTTACAGACTCTTTTGTTAAATTAGCCCGTAGTCTTTTTATTCAGGTTAGCACGTAATCGAAGATCATAATGAACCAAAACAGTTGAGGACGACAAAATGAAACGGCTTATCTGCCTTTTTTTCTTATTCATGATACTGCCCGGAATTCCCGGAGCATTTTCGTCTACGGGTATTTCCAAATCCGACTATATCGAGGCAATTAAAATCGCTGAAGAGCAACTATGGCAGAAGTATCAGACAAGCCAGGAGGCCTGGCAAAACGCGGATATCAAAAACAGAGATGCGCAACCGCCAAAAGCCAACAGGCATCTGGTGCGCATGCCGGCGTTACTCTACTACGTCAGCAAAGAACGAAAATATGCAGAGCGTACCCGGGAAATCCTGCTCAATATGTCCAATCCGGATGCCTGGTACAATGTCCTGGCGGTCGACCAGATAAAAGAAAGCGGGGTCCTGACAGATGAAGATTTGAAAATCATCGAAAAGGATATCGAAAAAAGCGCAGACAAGGCCCTCAACTACTGGGTCGAATGGGGAGCCATGAACCACGCCACTCAGAGTCTGGTTAATAATCTGATCGCGGCGATCAGGTACCTCCCCGGGCACCCGAATGTCCCCAAATGGCAGCAGAAACTCGATATCAACATTTCCGCCAACTGGGGGCAATGGTCGATCGAGGATGCCCAGATTTATATCCCGGCCTGGATCAAACCGCTGATGCAGTACGCCGAGATGGCGAACCGGGAAGAGGAATTCTACGCCCTGCCGACGACCAAGTATTATTTCGATTATCTGGTGCAGCTGATGAC
>CAZSOP010000453.1:0-3735 GCA_964608385.1 uncultured Cytophagia bacterium | reverse complement strand
AAACCGCCGAGAACGCGAAGAAAAATTTTTTAAGACACTTTTAAAAATCTTTACTCTATTCCTTCGCGCTCCCTGGCTTTTTTGCGGTTATAAGAAAAACTTGTCACCAGTCGTATGCAACTGTTTCTGATACAGTTCCATCCTGTTTCCATAATGGTTTATTTGACTTCCAGATAATCCTTGTCCGGAAGTTTCGGAAAAGAGGCGTGAGGTTCGGTTTGGTACCAATAGGCAACAGATGCGATATCGTCCTGAAGCGGCAGATAGCGGCCGCCGGAACGCCATCCCAGCGCCTGAATCGTCACTTTGAGATCCTTTTCAAAGCGAACCGGATCCATGATATGCCAGCGATAGAGTCCAAAGCGCGTCTGTGATTCGAACACACCATCCGGTTTGATCACCTGCGGCATGCCGGCGTAGGGGGTGGTGTAGGGCTGGTATTCTTTGGTCTCCGGGTTGATAAACCCGTACGAACCATTAAAATAATCTTCTGCGCCGGTGCCGCAAATGGTGGGGAATTCCTCATCGCCGTCGATAAAGAATTTGATTTCACCTTCGCCCCACCAGCCGGTATTGTTGACGCCCCAAGCCATATAAGTGCCGACAAAGTGTCCCCAGCCCTTGATGCCGTCCACGATGGTGTATACCGATTTATAGGGAAGAGGATTCTGACGCCGGAACTGGGCATGAAAATAGGCGGCATCCTCTGGTACCTCGGTGAGGGTGTAATTAATCTGGTAATAGAGGGTCATTTTTTCCTCGCCGATGTTTTCGATGGTGATGCGGCAGGATTTGCGAAACGGCATCACCCAGTAACAATTAAAAGCGCTGCCCGGATTAACACAGACTGCTTGCGAGGTGACCTGAGCATATTTACCCCAGCCGCAGGCAAAAAAATCGCCGATCGGCACCTCGACCGAGGGTTCAGTCTCGCCGTCCCAGTAGAAGCGCAGGATGGAATAGCGCCAGTGTCCGGTCGGAGTCATCCAGATTTGTTGAATAGCGCCGGGACCATCAATTTCCGCCAGGGTAATGGTCTCTCCGCCCTCAATACGGATAGAGGGAGAAACCTTCCACCCCTGTCCAAGATCGCGCGCCGCTCTCTCGCCGGTTCCTTCAGTGGCCATGCCGCCTTTGCCCTTTTCCCCGGTAAAGTTTTCCGGACTAATTGAACGGGTTTTGGCCTGTGAAAGCCTTGCCAGATTTCCCAGATTCATGTACAAACCGTTAAAATCATCCTGTGCCGCCATATCGCTTACTCCCATAGTGATGAAACATACAATGAATAACAGACATGCGATTAAATTTTTCATCTTGCACTCCTCTTTTTGGTTTGTGGATATTTTATCATTAAGGAATTTATACTCTGCAAATTGCAGCATAAAACCGATAACCGGTAAATAAAAGGGTCAGCATAGATCTATTGCAGGCGTTGAAAAAGTACATGGTATTTGGTTTGTTCACATTGCAAACAGCGTTATGCAAAAATATCAACATTTGCACATAAAAGCGCAAGTTGTTTTTGCAATATTTATCAATATATGTTATCTTATACACAAGATTCCACTGGTTTTTAAGACAATTGGATGGGTTTCCCATGTGAAATATAAACTATCATCCATATCATCTGTGCAATCTGTGGTTCATAATCTGTGCAATCTGTGGTTACTACATCCTCGTCAAAACAAAGCGCCCATGCGTATTCGATAATGGTTAAAACCTGTCTGCCAAACAAAAGGATATAGAATCATGCAAATGACCTATCTGGACTGGGGAATCGTTGTTGCGTATCTGATATTTTCTTTTGCTGTAGCCATTTTTTACGTCAAACGCGCCAGCAAGGGCATGGCGGAATTTTTTGTTTCCGGGCGCTCATTGCCGTGGTGGCTGCTGGGAACCTCTATGGTGGCTACCACATTCAGCACGGACACGCCCAACCTGGTCACCAACCTGATTCGTGAAAACGGCGTTGCCGGTAACTGGGTGTGGTGGGCCTTTTTACTCACCGGCATGATGACGGTTTTCTTTTATGCCCGTTTATGGCGGCGTTCGGGTGTGTTGACGGACCTCGAGTTTTATGAAATCCGTTACTCCAACAAGTCCGCAGCCATGGTCCGCGGTTTTCGCGCCGTTTATCTTGGGCTTTTTTTCAATGTCGTTATCATGGCGTCGGTAACGCTTGCTGCTGCAAAAATCGCCAATATTCTTCTCGGCTGGTCACGATGGGAGACGGTTATTTTTTGTTCCATTGCGGTGGTAGGATTCTCGGTTCTTTCGGGTCTCTGGGGGGTTGTGGTAACGGATTTGATTCAATTTATCATGGCGATGGTCGGCGCCATATCCGCGGCTTATTATGCCCTCAACCATGAGGCGGTCGGCGGTTTGACCGGTCTGGTTGAAAAGCTCGATCCGCAAACTCTGAAATTATTGCCGGATTTCAGCAACTGGGAGCTGGCCTTGTCGGTGATGATCATTCCGTTGGTGATACAGTGGTGGTCGGTCTGGTATCCCGGTGCTGAACCGGGTGGCGGCAGTTATATCGCCCAGCGCATGCTCGCCGCAAAAGATGAACGCCACTCCATGGCCGCTACCCTCTGGTTCAATGTGGCGCATTACGGCATTCGGCCGTGGCCCTGGATTTTGGTCGGGCTGTGCTCTATTCTGGTCTATCCCAGCCTCGGTGATATTCAGCAAGCTTTTCCGCATGTCAGTCCCGGTTTGATCGGCAACGATATTGCCTATCCGGCGATGTTGAAATTCCTGCCGGCAGGATTACTCGGCATTATGATCGCTTCTCTGCTGGCCGCCTATATCTCGACCATGGATACCCATCTCAACTGGGGCGCTTCCTATTTGGTACATGATTTTTATAAACGCTTTTTCAAACCCGAGGCATCGGAAAAGCACTATGTGTTGGTGGCGCGGCTGGTGACCACTGCCCTGATGATTCTGGCAGCGATGGTGATGATGACCCTGGTTACGGCCAAAGAAAGTTTCGATCTTATGCTTTCTATTGGAGCCGGCACCGGTTTGATCTATCTGTTGCGCTGGTTTTGGTGGCGTATCAACGCCTGGAGCGAAATAGCCGCCATGATCAGTTCGTTTTTTATCGCCGTTTTGCTCTTTGTTCTCAAAAAAAACGGTGTAATGATACCCACGCATCTCACTCTGGCTGCCAGTGTCGGATTTACCACGATTGTATGGCTGCTGGTCACTCTGAGAACGCGTCCCACAGATATGCAAACGCTGGAAAAATTTTACGATCTGGTCCGCCCCATGGGGCCTGGCTGGAATTTAGTGCGCAAGCGTACACAATTGCCACCCTCACCGGACAGCATTTCACAAGCTCTGCTCGGATGGGTTTTGGGTTGTATGCTGGTGTATTCAGCTCTCTTTTGTACCGGCAGTTTTCTCTATGGTAATGTTAAGATGGCGGTACTGCTCTTTATTCCGTTTGCCGTCAGCCTGGCCGGGCTGATCAGAATACTGCCCGGTATGTTCCGAACCCGAACAGAGAGGTAAGGTGTTGAAACTCGTCTGCATTTGATGGATACCCGGAGTAGGTTTTGATTATGCAAAGGAAACGGGCGTTCGGGCACTTTTATCGAAAGTGAGATATATTTGCGCAATATCTCAAAAGAGAGCGGAGCAGAACCTTAAACAACAAGACGAACAATTACAAGGATAAATATAATGAGAGAATGGTTAAGCACTCTGGATATTTCAGGTAAAGCG
>CAZSOP010000452.1:0-3741 GCA_964608385.1 uncultured Cytophagia bacterium | reverse complement strand
CGCTCTTGGCGAGCTTGGCGGTTTTGGGTACGCATTAACCGGATGATCCATTTTTCAGCGATAATCTCCACCTCTGCCGTCCGGTTATCGATTGGCCTAAATTGAACCTCCAAATCGCCCGGTCCGATATCCAGATTTTTTATATCGAGCAAAAAACGACGATTGGCGGTAATCCGGTAATAGCACGCATAAGTTTGTCGCCCTTGTTTTTGGGAAAGTCCTTGTTGTAACGACGTCGGGCAATATATGATCGTAATAACGGCTACCCGGCACTTTAGTGCTTTGACGCCAAAATGTACGCTCATGGATTTACTGATTTTCATTGTTGCCGCACCACAGAGCCAGAGAAGCATGGTTACGCAGTCGCCTGATCTGATAAATGGCTTCTTTTTCCACACTTTTTACAAAATCGAGGGGCTCTTCCGGATACATGGCACAGACAAACATGAAATCCTGCCAAATCAGAATACCGAATTGATCGCAATAGCGGTAGAACCAATTATGTTCATATAACCCTCCTCCCCACACTCGCAGCATGTTCATATTGGCGTTTTTTGCATCCGAAAGCAGGGTTTCATAATGCTGTTCGCGCAGTCGTCCGACCAAGCTGTCCGCCGGAATCCAGTTTAATATAAAAGGCATAGCGGCAAAATGCAAATTAAATTGCAAAGCTTGGGCGATAACCTTTTTTGATATCAATCAATAAAATCTGCTTTTTCATAAAGTGATCTCATCCGGAAAATAAGTAAATTATAGAGTGTTCCCCTGCCATCCTGCGAAATCCACGTAACCGCAAAAAAAAGGTCACCTGTTTTCGAACACAGGTGACCTTACCATTTTTACCTCCAGCGGTGAGCAACAGATTTACCAGCGCAACTCTCCGCGGTTTTGTGTAAGCATATTTATACGATGATCGATGATTTGTTGTTTGTTTTCGGCCCGCTCCTGCAGGGTCTGGCGCAATTCTTCCAGACGCTGTTCCATTTTAGCGATTTGATCGCGACGATCCAATTCTCTCAAGTCAAAAAGTTCATCCAATACCGATCTGAGTTCATTCAGAATCTGTGGTTTGTCATCCTCGGCAGCATTTTTATACTCCGACGCCAGGCGTTTTTCCTTCACCTCGAGCTGTGTCATCTTTCGCTTGCGATCATACAGTTCCGGCTCTTCATCCTCAAGGGCCTGTAATTTTTTCATTTCCCTGAAGATGAGTAATACACGGCGCTTATAAGTTTCAGGATTACCGCTTTCAAGTTCCTGCAACTGTGTTACGGACGGCGGATCCAGTTGATTGAGAAATTCCAGTGCCTGTTGCTCCTGTTCTGCGGTTAAGCGTTCTGCCAGGCGATCGATTCTTTGCTTAATACGGTTTCTATCCTGTGGCTGTAATCTGTTTTTACGGACATTGATCTGTCCGTTTACGGTTGTCGTCATGGCAATAAAAATAAAAATCAGCAAATAGATCATTGAGCGTTTCATCTCATGTTCTCCTTTAAAAAGTTGAAAAATCTCCTTGTAATTCTGTCAAGTCATTTTGCAGATTCCGGATAGCATCATCGATATACTCTTCGTCCTGATAAGAGCCGGCTAAAAGCCATTCCTCTTCTTCCCACCGGCTCAGGGTACTATCCAGTTCTGAAATGGTTTGATCGATGGCTGTTGCACCCCATTGCATTTCCTGATTTGAAGACCGGTCCAATCCAAGCCATAGCGCAATCAACAAAGATGCAGCCATGGCCAGAACAGCCGCTGTTTTTGAATATGGATACAAAAAGGACTTTTTCTCCAGCCGTTGCAGTGTTTTTTCGAATTTTAAATCGTCAATATCATCCTGACCGATCCGACCATAAGCTTCCAGGGTTTGACGTATTTCCTCATATTTTTTCCGGCAGTCGGAACACCTTTTCAAGTGTGTCTTCCAGGCCGCCATTCCGGCAACGGAAAGAGCGTTATCCATGTATAACCATATTTCTTCTGAGAAGGTATTGCACATTTTTTTATTCGATTGCATGATTCTCTCTTAAAAGTGTTTTTATTTTTGTTACAGCATAGTGCATATGGCTGAGAACCGTATTCAGGGGTTCGTTCATGACCTCTGATATTTCCTTAAAACTCAACTCACCGTGTTGCCGCATCAGAAAAACCTGTCGTTGTTTTTCCGATAATGACCCGACCGCCTTTTTGAACAACGCCTTTGTTTCCAGTGCAGTCAGTTCTTCCAGCGGATCATGGTTATGCGAAATCTCGGGCAATGCTTCCAACTGACGAAAAATACTGCGCCTCTTCTTCTGCCGCAGCGCATCGATACTGGTGCGATAGGCGATACTGAACAGCCACGAGCCGAATTTGTAACGCGGATCAAAAGCATCCATTCCTTTCCATACCTTTATGGTGGTCTCCTGAAACAAATCTTCAGCTGCACTTTGATCCTGACATAAACGAAGTAAATAGGAAAACAGTGGACGCCTGTAGCGGTTCAGCAACTCTGCGAATGCCTGATGGTCTTTATTCTTACAGGCAATGATCAGTTTGTTTTCATTATTCTCAACCATTTTCACTCAGATATACGTATTTCAATAAAAATTATTGTATCGATAAGCAAAAAAAAAGCCCTGAAAGTTCAATTTCAGGGCTCGTTTGGAAACCAACAGAATCAGGATTTATAATAGTTCAAAGGTAAAACCGTTGTTTCCTTTGAAGTGGATAAAACAATATGAGTTTTGGTATTGGTCACTCCTGGAAGATCCTGAATTTTCATCAGCAGCTTTTCCAGCGTATCAGTGCTTTGCGTTCTTACTTTTAAAATGTTAGAGCCCTCACCGGTTATGGTATGGCACTCCAATACTTCGTCATTAACGGTGATTTGATTGAGAATTTCAACATAATTACTGGCAGGCTCGATGCTGATAATGACGAAAGCTGTTACTTGCAGGCCGATTTTACGCGGCTCTACAACAGCGTTGTAGGTTTTGATGACCCCGGCTCTTTCCATTTTATGCATCCGTTCACTGATTGATGGAATAGAAAGGTTGACCTGTTCAGCGAGTTGATTGCGTTTCGTGCGCCCGCTTTTCTGAAGTATTTCCAGAATTTTCAGGTCAATAGCATCCAATTTGTCTGCATGCATTGATTAACCCTTTACTTTATGAAAAAAAATTATTCACCTAAAAAACCGCCCTTTGAATAAAGTGTAAAATTTACAACACTAAAAGTTATAAAATAATTTAAAAGACGCAAGGCAAATTTTAATTTATTTGACTGCTACAGACAATCGCATTATTTAATAAATTCAAAACAGCTGCATCTTGCGCCGGAAAATGTCTCACCACGCGGCTTTGATTAACAGATAATCTTGACATTAATCGGGGATTTTATTATGTTTTTCGTAAATATTCAAAATTTCAGGAAAAGTTAAATTGGATTCATCAAGCCACTAAAGGACGAATATGAAAAACATCATAATTCTGGGAACAGGTCAGGTCGGCAGAGCCATGGCTCTGGATTTATGCCGGGATTTTTCGGTTCTTGCTACCGACAGGGATGAAAAGGCGCTTTTCAAACTGGAAGCGGTAAAAAATCTCGAAAAAGAGCTCCTGGATGTTGAAAATGGCGGTAATCTGCAAAAAATGGTAGAACCCTTTGATCTGGTCATCAACGCCGTTCCCGGCACCATTGGATTTGCGACAAGATCGAAGAGCGTCGTGTAGGGAAAGAGTGTAGATCTCGGTGGTCGCCGTATCA
>CAZSOP010000451.1:0-3760 GCA_964608385.1 uncultured Cytophagia bacterium | reverse complement strand
TAACTAATCCCCCCGGTAAATGTCTTGCCTTCCAGCCACACCAACAGCAGCTGAAAATTATATGCCTGTCCGCGAATCCCCAGGTTGACCTTGTCACCGTCATACTCTGCCAGCAGACTCGTATAGGGCGTTGCGTTCCATTCCACTCCGCCAAAGGGCCCCTGCAAATAGTGCACTCCGGCTTTGAGCCAGTCGACGCCATGACCATAGTGAACGCTTACTTTTTTGGCATAGGGAAGCAAAAATGATTTGGAAGCGACAAAATAGAGCGTATTCATCTGTTGCGCCCAATCCTGGGCTACAACGCCAAAGGGATCCTGCGTGCCGATGACCAGAGCCGGTTTACGTTGTCCCTCTTTCAGAACCTGAACGCGGATACTCGCGGTTCTGTCGCCTATACCCCACTCTTTTCCCAGCGGATTGACGATGCCGAACATGAGCTCCAGGAACGGCAAAAAGGCGATGGAGGCGTTATAAAACAGTTCATCGTGTTCGCCCTGTTCTATATATGTATAGGGCCAGGGGAGTTGTCCATATCCAAAACGGCAGTGACTATCCTGCAGGATATAACCGGTGGGTACCAGTATCAAGCCGCTGTTGCCCACCAGATTTGACTTCTCTGCAAATACCTGCAGAGAAGTCAAAAATAGCAAAATAACGATATATTTTTTCATCTGTTTTTTACCGTCATTGTTTTGTTCAATACAGTGTTTCGGCATAGTGTTCTTAACTTTATGCTGCCCGGCACGGAATAAGTGGCTATTTCGATCTGAATCGTTTTCTTGTCAATTCAAATACAAACAACGGCTGGTGCGGTTGGGATATAAAAAAAGGGAGTGAAAAAACGATTCACTCCCTTTTTTTTAAAAAATTTTTACGATCAGCCACCAACACCGATCAATTGGCCCTGGTTGTGTATATACGGCATCAGGCCCCAAAAAGAAACCCAGTGTTCATAGAGGATACCATTGACCGTGACCGTTCCCTTGACAACCGAACGCTGGCCGATATTGCCGCCGGAAAAATAGGTGACGGCAAAACCGTTCGCATCGGTGGTGACGCTGGTTTGACTCAGCGAGCCACCGCCGGAAATGATGCTGAAATTGACCACGGAACCGACTACGGGGGTATTATCCGGACCGGTAACCACCCAGGCTCGGATTTCGGCCTGGTCATAGGTGTAATAGAGATCCACCAGTGTCGTCATTAAGAAGAGCGATTCGGTGGTGTCTTTTTGTACCTCTCCTTCGACGGAGAAACCGGGTGATGTGAGTCCATCGAGGAGATCGATACCGGCATCGTATACATAGTTTCTGTTTACATCCACGACAACGTCATAGGACCCCGCCGGAATCCGCCGTGGTCTGGCCACATTGGTATCCGATTCTGCATGAATCAGGGTCAAATTAACGCTTTCGCTTTTCGGGTTACCGACGCAAATGGTGGGCGAATCCATACTGCCCAGGGTTGCCACAGAGGCTAACGGATCGCCGGTTTGCCAGGCATTCTTGTGCGGCGTGATAAAAATAGCGATCGGCTCGGCGGGCGCATCTGACAACAGATAGGGATCGATTTTGGCCCAGATTTCGTCGCCGGAGAAGAAATTATCGAGATGGGTTGCGGAGGCGTCACAGGCAATATCCTGAATAATGTGCTGGCCGTTTGCCGGGTTTTGTGCCACCAGTCCGGTTATTAACCAGCGGCAAACCCTGTCTTCGTCGTTGTATTCACCAAAAGGAGCGAGGTCAGCAATAACATCAAAGCTGCCGGTCGTGCCGACGTTGTCCCAGATTTTGGTGATTGGTATCGTTCCGTCTGCCAGCGTTATCAGACTTTCAACCACTTCGGTAACGTCGTTGTAAGGATCGCCGGTATTGTATTCGATCTGATTCGGAATGACGACGATTTTCACGTTGGTATAACCGGGAAATTTCTTTCCTCTTGCATAGGCCGATTCACCAACCAATACCGTTCCGTTTTTATAGCTGCCGTCATCTTTGACCAGGCGCAACTGCCCTGTCGGCGATACACCGCACTTTACCTTGAAGGGAATTTCATACCCCAGCCAGGGAGCGGTGTGGCTGGCCTGCTGCACATGAGCGACATAATAGCCCGATTCATCGACAAAATATCCGTCGGCATCGACGTTGATGTGATACCAAACCGGCAGGTTGGTCAGCCTTCCCTCTCCGTCTGTAATCACAATGAGACGATTAACCACTTTTTTGTCGGCAAATCTGACCACTTCAATACCGGTTTCCCAGTACGGGTACAATCCTTCAATGCTGAGAAGCAGCGTTTCATAATCATAAAACGTGCTTCGGGGAATCGGCGACGCAGCGGTAAATAATTTACTGGTCGAATTGGTTTTAAAATTGGAAACCGATAACGGATCGTTAACTTCTTTTACCCCACAACTTAACATCAGGGATAACCCCAACAATCCTATAAAGACGGGTGCCAATTTTTGCATAATTCTCTTCATAGGTAATCTCCCTTTTAGATTATGTTCTAATATCAATGAATCATCACCCCGGTAATCTGATTTTTGGGTGTTTGAGTTTGCGAGATGCCCGCCCCGGTTGCAAATACACTCTATTATAATATATGAAATAATTTTAGTTTTTACAAATAAAAATAGTATTAATTTGTATTTTTTTTCAAACGTGCAATATGCCTGTTCGTTCTCCAGAGATAGAGATTGTTCTTGATATAGGCGGGATAGATATTTTTGCCGAACGCTTCAATATTCACTCCGGACAATACCCGTCTTCCCGTTTCAGTGAGTTTCCCTATGGTTTCCGCCTCCGATGTGCTGTAATAACTCCAGTTGTATCGCCAGGGCGGCCGAATTCGAATAAAACCGGGGCTCGATCTGCGCTGGGACAGCAATGGTATGGAAAGATGAATCTTGGCAAAGTAATCCTGATCTGTTTTCGCCGCTTCGAAACCGATTTTGGTGTCAAGGAAATAACGGTTGACTCTGACTCCGACCCCCTTGTCGCCGGAGAGATATTTACTGTAATTGACGCCGACTTGAACATCGTAAAAATTGGGATAAAACCAGCCATATAGGCGATAGGTGCTTTGTTGCAGAGGAGAGTACGTCAGGGTTTTATTCTGATAAAGCAAAAACCCGGTATAATCGACAATGGCGCCAAGCCGGAAAAGGCGTTTACAGAGATAATAACTCACTTCTGAAGAGACGCCCCAGCGGTCGGGAGGGAAAATACCCATATGAATAGCAGCAAAACCGGATTTCGGCAGGCGTAAAAACTGTGTGGCTGCGATCAGCCGGGGGCGAACTTCGTTGCTGTAGGCCATGATTTCATTCCAAACCGGTATTTCAACCTGTGATCTAAAGTAAAAGCCATTCCAAAGCATCATGCTGATTTCGGGAATAAAACTGAAATAGTATTTCTGATGATCATCAAAATTTCCGAATTGGGCGCTCATTCCCGGATAAAAGGTCAGGTCGATTTTTCGCCGGCTGTTGCGATGGCGTTTGCTGAACTCTATACCCTCTAGTTGATCCGAATAATCTTCAACCGTCAAGGTTGCAGCGAATTCCTGCAAACTCGACCTTTTTTCTACAAAGTCTGTAAAATCCCGGTTGCTAAAGCGCACCACCCCAAGTGGAATACCGCCATGAAGAGGAATAACGGCAAAATCCGCAAAAGCGGGAAGCCTTTTTGACAGGATTGTAGCCACCACCCCCATCGCCAGCGTTTCGTTGCGATAAATCCTGTTTTCATAGGAG
>CAZSOP010000450.1:0-3795 GCA_964608385.1 uncultured Cytophagia bacterium | reverse complement strand
CAGTACAAAATCTTCCACCTCGTCGCCATCGATTTTGGAAATAACGGCATAGGGTTGACCATTGCGGGTGACGATCACATCCCCTTCCTCATTGGCACTTTTGATATATTTGGAAGGCGATTTTGAGAGTTCTCTGATATTGATGAATTTCATATTGGCTCCATTGCTATGTACTTACAATTGTAAGTACAATATACGTGAATTCTGAATCGTACGCAAACCTTTTTTTTGTAAATTGATAGGTGAAAACATCGCAAATACCAGCTAACCCTAGCATGAACCCAATGCACTTTGCCACACCCATCCCGACTCCCGCTGCACGGGTTATGCAGGTCGTTGTGCAACAAATATATGACCTCAAAAATTGTAAAATCAAAAGGAGTAACACCCACGGAAAGATTGCTTGCAGATCTTTGCGAAAAATCTTTCTTGAAGCTATGGAGTTATCCCAATCCGATTAATGACGATAAAAAAAAACTTTGTGACCTCCTTGCCCTTTTTGAAAATCACTTATTCATTTTTTTTTGATCGAGAGAGCAGCGCTCTTACTAAAGAAAACAAAGACCCACTAATTCAATGGAATCGCTGGAAGAAAGAGGCGATAGATGCTCAAACAAAAACAGCTCATGGTGCTGAACGGTATATTAAAAGTGGTCGAAGCATTTTTTTAGATACAGAATTGGCGGTCCGTTTTCCCTTAGAGTTTGACCCTCAAAAAGTGATGGTACGCAAGATTATTATCGCCCACGGGGCAAAAGAAGCATGTAAAAATTTCTCTGACGATAACGTCTATGGTAGCTTAGGAATGTTTTATGTGAACGGTACTCCCGATCTTCCCTTTCCATTTATGATACATATGGACAAAGAAAATCCTGTCCATGTGTTCGATAGCCATAACCTCCATAATCCACATTTTCTTCAATCTCATGGTTCATCGCCATGACCTCCAACTCTTCAATCAGCTGATCCACGGCAGATCCTCACGTGAAAAAACCGTGACAAAAGCGAATGAAAACGGGTCAAAAACAGTCAACAGCAGATAAAAAGCGAGCGGGAGATAAAAAGAGGGCACACTCATAACTAAAATAATAACAATAAAGAAAGTCCCTAATTCAAATAGAATCAGGGACCATTTTCGTACCCCTAGCAGGATTCGAACCTGCGACCAACGGTTTAGGAAACCGCTGCTCTATCCTGCTGAGCTATAGGGGCAAATGAATTTGGATGTCAATATACGATCTCTTGTCGAAAAATTCAACCTGTTTTATCTGCGCAAGCTACAAACATGCGAGTAAAAGGGTGAATTTAGAATCAAAAAATCGGTCAAACTGTCATCCCATACACATCCAGCAGGAATAGCCGCCCAGAACGGTGCCCGGGGAAAAGAGACGTGAAAAACGTGGAAAAGTGAAAAACGTGAAAAACGGTTAAACCGGTTAGATGTTCATCGCCGGTTCATATTGATCGACTGTAGAGTTCTTTCCCAAATTCAGCGAGGCGCGATCGCGCCCGGGGCCATGCATCGGGCAATATCTAAAAGCAAGCAAAACTAAAAATCTCCATCGCGCTTAAAAAGAATTGCTGCATGGCCCAGGGGGAAGCGTGCCGAGCCCGCGCAGGATCCTGGCGCCGCGGCCCTTGAATGCTCGTCATAGTGTGAAATGGATGAGCACGCCCGACGACCCGAAAATTAAGCAAAAGTGGCCGCGGGGACAGAGCCGGAGCGGCCCCGGATTATCAAATTTAATCACCCCATGTTTTACAGAATTTTACTTTACCCCTCTTTTGACAAATCATTCATTGCTTTTTATCTTCCTTCTCATTATGCTTCAACACAACCTGCAATGTAGGTGGTCAGGATTGCAGCTTGTGGCCTTGAATGGTATTGAGACATAATTAGTCAAGCAGAACCCAAAATCACGACTTTGTCCCAGACTTTCAATGGCAATGTAGAGTCCGCTCCAGTTGACATAAAAAGAGCTTGATTCGAATAGCGGATTATATTATTTTTAATTGAAATCGATGTACCTATTACATCACGAGTCCGATGGATTCATTATTGATACGAAAAATTTTAGTTCATACAACAAACAGGTAAAAGGTCTTTGAACAATCAAGAGCAAAATATCCTCAATCTCATCAAATTACATCGTGCCTATCTGGAGCAAGAGTTTGCCGTTGAACGCATTGGAGTTTTTGGGTCCACCATAAAAGGATTCTCTAATGAGACCAGCGATGTCGACATTGTCGTTAAACTCAAACATCCTTTGGGTTTCAAATTCAATGATCTCGTTGAATTTCTGGAAACCCTTTTTCAAAGAAAAGTGGATGTATTGACAGAAGATGGATTGAATGCTATTCGGATCAAAAAAGTTTCTGATGACATCAAGAGAACTATCGCCTATGTCTAAACGTCAGGATATAGATTTGATCCGCGATATTCTGGAATGTATAAAGCGAATAGATATGTATACAGCCAAAATGAATTATAAAGAGTTTCAAAAGGATTTTAAAACACAAGATGCTGTCATAAGAAATCTTGAGATTCTGGGAGAAGCGGTAAAGTCTTTATCGACAATAACCAAAGATAGCTATCCGGATATTCCGTGGAAACAAATAGCAGGAACAAGAGATAAATTGATTCATGGTTATTTTGGCGTAAATATTGATATCATTTGGGCTATTAGTAAAACAGATCTATCCGATCTGCAGATCAAGATATTAAACTTGTTACACGAATTGAAGTTATAGTTCAAAGCGTTCCGAGTTTATGTGACATAGTGAGAGCAACTTTATAATACAGGACTCGCGGAACCCCGGTCTGCACTGAATAGGGGGGTCTGGCCAATGATATGGAATCAAAGAGTGGCCGCGGGGACAGAGCCGGAGCGGCCCTTGATCTTCAAATTCTTCTCCCCTTTTTCCTTTATATACTTTTTTCAATCATATCCCCATTTCCTTGGTATAAGAACCCTGAACAACCCATCTCAAAAACGTCAGGAGAATCAATGAACATCGGTTACGCTCGTGTATCCACGGATGATCAGAGAATGGATCTGCAGATGGATGCCCTTGATCAGGCCGGATGTGAACAGATTTACAAAGACGTCGCTTTCAGCCACCACCACCAGTTGACTTGCCAGTTCAAAAAAAACTTGATTTTTATTAATATTTTATATATACTTCTATCTTTATAAAAAGCGAACGTCTATGATTTTCTTGAATTTCAAAAACATTTTTTATCGTACCAACTCTGGACAGGATATATTCAGCCTTTCTACATCCCTTCTGATTTGATGGAAACAAAGGCCATTGGCATTCGCAGTGGCCTTTTTGACCTTTCTTTTTATCCCAAAATCCACCATTATTATTTTTTAAAACAGGACCAAATGTGTCGACCATATTGGAAGTAAAAAAGCGCAAAACATTTGCAATCATAAGCCACCCGGATGCGGGCAAGACAACGCTGACTGAAAAACTGCTGCTCTACAGCGGGGCAATCCAAATTGCTGGCGCCGTGAAATCCAACAAAATCAACAGAACTGCTGTTTCAGATTTCCTGGAGATTGAAAAACAAAGGGGGATTTCTGTGGCTACATCTGTTCTTTCGTTTCAATACAACGGCCATAAAATCAATCTTTTGGATACGCCCGGCCATAAAGATTTTGCCGAAGACACTTACCGGACGCTGACCGCTGTGGATAGCGTTATCCTTGTGGTGGATTGTGTCAAGGGCGTTGAAGAACAGACCGAAAAACTGATGAAGGTATGCCGATTGAGAAATACCCCGGTCAT
>CAZSOP010000449.1:0-3820 GCA_964608385.1 uncultured Cytophagia bacterium | reverse complement strand
CCGTTATCGGAGCGGGCTATGAACCGGTTTTAATTATGATCTTGCCCCCTGGTGCATTTTTAACCATCGGATTTGTGCTTGGATTTTTCAATTGGCTCGAGAATAAACGAAACGCTTGACGATAACCTATGATCATTTTGAGGTATGTATGGATTTTCAAACATTAATGATTATCGCTGTTGGTGCTATATTTATCAATAATTTTGTGTTTGCCCGATTTCTCGGGATTTGCCCTTATATCGGGGTCTCCAAACAACTCGACTCCGCTGTTGGTATGGGTGCTGCGGTTATGTTCGTGATGACATTGGCATCAACAGTCACCTGGCTCATCTATCACTATCTTCTGGCCCCTCTGCCGAGCAATATTTTCGTAAAAATACTGTCACTTTCATCTCCACCCGACCTCACCTTTTTAAAAACTATAGCGTTTATACTGGTTATCGCTTCACTGGTTCAATTCGTGGAAATGGTTATTCAAAAAACCAGTCCGGCTCTTTATAAATCATTGGGTATCTATCTACCGCTCATCACCACAAACTGTGCGATTCTGGGGGCAGCTTTGCTCAATATCGATGAAAACTTTATGTTTATCGAAAGTATTGTTCACGGCTTTGCTGCCGGTGCGGGATTTACCCTTGCTCTTGTACTAATGGCTGGTATTCGGGAAAAACTTGATCTGGCAGATATCCCTCCGAGTCTTCGGGGGATACCCATCGCTTTTATTATGGCAGGATTAATGGCCATGGCTTTTCTCGGATTTTCAGGTCTCAAGCTAGGTTGATTTTTTATGGTTGCTAAAAATAAAAATTCAAATGCTTCAAAATCCGGCTCTGAAGAAAAAAAACCGGTCAACGAGCAAGATCAAATACCGCCTCAGGATGAGCATAAAGAGGTGGAAAATGTTGAAAACGCTGAATTTAAAGGTATTCTTGGTGATAAACGAATGCCTTTTCTCGAACATTTAGAGGAACTGCGCTGGACGATTCTGCGCGGCGTTATTGCGGTGTTCATCGGAGCTATTGTCTGTTATATTTTTTCCAAACAAATTGTCACTTTTTTGCGACAGCCGGCACCTGATGATATCAAACTTATTTTTCTCGCTCCGACTGAGGGATTTATGATCTATTTAAAAGTGGCCATTTTTTCCGGTCTTGTGCTGGCATTGCCTTATGTCGCTTATGAATTTTGGAAATTCGTCGTACCCGGTCTCCTCGATAAAGAACGAGCCCTGGTACTACCTATTGCATTTTTTACCACCCTGTGTTTTGTCATCGGCGCCTCCTTTGCCTATCTCATCATCATCCCTTTTGGACTGCGCTTTTTGCTCGGGTTTCAAACCGATTTTCTGGAAGCGACGATTGCGATTGGAAAATATCTCGGTTTCGTGGTTACGATTATCCTGGTTTTTGGGGTCGTATTTGAGCTGCCGGTTTTGTCTTTTTTCCTGACCAAAGTTGGTATTTTATCCCCGCATTTTTTGAAATCTAAACGCCGTTATGGTATTGTCATTATTTTTATATGTGCGGCTGTCCTTACACCACCGGATATTTTTACACAACTCATGCTGGCAGGTCCATTGATTTTTCTTTATGAAATCAGCATTTGGGTTTCTAAACTCGTTTATCAAAAAAAAATAAAATCCTCTGAATAGCAATTAGCGCCGTTGTTTTATTCTGAACCGGAAACCATCATGAGGGAGGAGGAATCATACTTGGGGTTTCGAGCTGGGCAAGGTATTGATCTGCATATTCATTCCGTCTATTCCGATGGTATCCTTAGTCCCCAACATATAATCGAAATAGCACTCGTTTGTCAGTTGGCTGCAATTTCTATCACCGATCATGATCAGCTCACATGGGATAAACATTACCCGATGGAACTTGATATCAACGGGATTGAAATGATCCCTGGAATAGAATTGAGCTGTGATTATAAAAACAGAGAGATTCATCTGCTGGGGTACTATTTTGATCCCGACAATTCTGAAATCATGGAATATTCGAAACGAATGCATCTTCAACGCGAAATTCGCGCTGAAAAAATACTTGACCGGTTGCAGCATTTCGGCATTGATCTTACAATTGAAGAGGTGATTGAAAAAGCAGGACCTGGTATTATCGGACGGCCACATATCGCCCAGTTGATGATGAAAAAGGGGTATGTTCATAGCTTTCAGGAAGCATTTAACAAGTATCTGGGTGAGTTTGGTATTGCAAATATCCAAAAACAACATCCTGATTTTATACAGGGTATCGAATTGATACACAAGGCCGGTGGTCTGGCTTTTTTGGCACACCCCATTTTTTACCGCAATCTACGTCTTTATGATGATTTGATCGATGCCGGTATCGATGGTATCGAAATCATCCATCCTAAACATTCTCAATCCGATGTTCAACTTTATCGCGAGATTGCTCAAAATTATTCTCTTCTCGAATGTGGCGGATCGGATTTTCATGGATTTTATACTGCTGATGCTGCCATCGGTCATCCCTTTGTTCATGCCGATATTTTAGCAAAAATAAAAGAAAAACTCGTTTCCAGGAATTAAGCGGAGAAGCAATGCCTGATAAGTATAAAGTCATATTTTTGCCGCATAAAAAAACGGGATTCTTTGAAAAAGGAACATCTCTTTGGCAGGCTGCCCTTGAACTCGGTATACACTCCATTCCGGCTGATTGCGGTGGCCTGGGCAAATGCGGCAAGTGCCTGGTGTCTGTTAAAAAAGGAGAATTGTCGGGTAAAGAGCAGGAACGAAAATTTCTGGATACAGAGAAAAATAAAAAACTCAGACTCGCTTGTCAGGCGCAGATTATGTCCGATGTTGTTGTTGAGATTCCTCTCGAAGATGAGACTTCTGCCCAGGTGATTTTGGCAGATGGAGAAACTTCTTTTACCGATCTCGATCCTGCGGTTGTGAAAACTTGTGTCACCCTCGAAAAACCCCAACTCGAGATGAATCCATTCGATCTTGAGGAACTCAAAAATAAGGTTGATTTCAGCTCTGTTGCGCTACAGGTGCTGCAAAAGCTGCCCGAAACCCTGCGACAGGCTGATTATAAAATAACCACTACCTGCTATGCCGATAAACTCATTGATATAGAACCAAGTGACAGCTGTGATAGCGGATATGGCATAGCTGTCGATATTGGTACCACCACTATTGTTGCCAAACTGGTGGATTTGAATAGCGGAGATATTGTATCAGTGGCCTCCCAACTCAATGCTCAACGCCAATTTGGTGAGGATGTGGTTTCCCGTATTTCCTATGCTTCGGAACAAAAAAAGGGCATTCAGAAAGTTCAAAAGACCATTATCGACCAGCTCAACCGTTTGATCGATCAATTGTTGCAGCCGCACTCTTTGAAACCAGACCGGATTTATGAACTGACCATTGCCGGCAATTCGACCATGGAACATTTGTTACTGGGGATCTTACCGAAATATATGGCGGAATACCCATATGTTCCTGTTTTCCGGGGACCGATTGAGCTTACAGCCGCTGAAATCGGAATTAAAATAAATTCGAACGCCATGATCTATCTGCTACCCAATATCGGTCGCTTTGTCGGTGGAGATACGGTAGCGGTGTTATTGACCCTGGCGAAACGTTACCAGGGAACCTGGCTGATGATCGATATCGGTACGAATGGTGAGCTGGTTCTCTTTCACAAAGGTGAAATGATCGCCTGTTCAACCGCTGCGGGGCCTGCTCTTGAAGGGGCTCATATTTCCTGTGGCATGCGGGCAACGACAGGTGCTATCGATCATATCGATCTGAATGGTGACGACCTTCTCTTGCATGTTATCGGTGAATCCA
>CAZSOP010000448.1:0-3831 GCA_964608385.1 uncultured Cytophagia bacterium | reverse complement strand
TGATCGATCCGGTTTTGATTTTGTATCTCATAACGATTTTCAGGGTTGAGCGCCAGAGAAAAAAGCATACCATCCTCTGTACCGATGACGATTACAGAACCCTGTCCATTACCGGAGGAGGGCAAAACCAGCGGCCCCGCTGTTGGCCTCTTTTGCAAATCAATCTGAGAATGGATGTCTGCATAACCGTCCTGGTCCTCGTCAGCCAGGTTCAAAATCCGGACAACACCCGAATTGCCGGCAACCACCAATTGTTCAAAGGACTCGGTCGCTGCCAGAGGCAGTTGTACCGGGTCGGCCATTTCAAATGCAACCGCCCGGGGATACACGTCTGTTTCTTTCATTGCATTTGTATATACAACGGTACGGTCGTTTGCGATCAGCTTATCCCCGTTATGCTTCCAGATCATCACTTCGCCGCGGTTGCTGACGGCAGCGACCAGAGCGCCTCCAGTCCGCGGTATCGCCAGCAGAGAGCCAAACCGGTTGTTGCTGCCAACCGCCTGTGGGAAACCATTCACCCACCGTTCGGATTGCAGGGAGAATGTCATAATGCTGTCGCGACGGCTGAAATCGAACAGTTTTATGTGGCTAAAGGCGCCATCAAATGTTTTGCTGGCGGGAATGCTGGAGGACGAAAATTCGACCACCGCCGTATCGTTTACAATTTTATGAGATTCGTTCCCCGCCCAGTAGGGATCAAAATAATCTCCCGCTTCCGTGCCATATCCGGGATCAAAGAGATTATAATAGTAACCGATATCCTGAGCACCGTCGCATTCGACCAGATCGACGCCGCGGTGCTCACGATTGGTATTGATCGTGTTTTGAGCCAGGTTTTCTTCGATTACCGTTTCATCTATATGCCATATCAGAATACCCGATCCCGGTATACCAAAATCATATTCATCAATCCGCACCAAAACGCCGGTATTTTCTTCCAAAAGTACCTGACCTGTGGTATCGAACTCGGCGCGATTTCCGTCTACGTCCCGACCAAAGGTATAGCCATCGCCATTGAAATCCTTTTGCCGGTTTTCGACGAGATAGTATTCTGTTTGGGTGATGGGAATTTTATATATTTGCTGTCCGCTGCTTTGCGGGGCACCGACCGGGATGTTTTCACCCATCGTTATTTCAATGGGTTGCTGCCACCCCATAAAAATTTTTGTCCAGGCACATGGCAGGCTGGGTATCAGACCCTGAAAATTATTGGAGCCCTGGTCCATCAGACCCCATTGGCCGATTCCCGCACGCCCTGTTTCCGTATCGAATAGACTCGGCATACCGAGCTGGCTCGCCATCAACAACGTCATGGATCCGAGCAAGCCGATGTTATACCCTTCCTGATTTTGGCTTTCGGGCAGGACGATGGCTTCCCTAATCGTCTTTTCAGCGGTCTGAATTCCCTCAAAGCCGGAAGAGCCGTTGCCGAGCGTCTCTTGCAGGGTTTCATAATCGATAAATGCGGATTGGATATCATAAGGCGTAGCATCGAAATCAAAACTAAAATCGCTGCCGACACCGGCATGAAAGATTATATAAATATCATATCGATCGTAATCAATCTGGTCATCCGCCGCCTGTAATGCATCCCGAGTCAGCTCAGCCCAACGCAACTTCTGTTTTTCTTCATCTTCTTCGCCGCTATAATAAACCATATCATGCGGAAGCGTATAGGATGAATTCTCATCTTCGGGATAGACATCAAAAAACAGCTCGAGATGATGATTGGAAACCGTTTTAAAATAGTTGCGCAGAGCCAGCAATTGATGTTCAAAATAGGTTTTATTATGAGGGGGCTTGTCGATCTTGTAGTCGCTTTCGTTCGAAAAGTCAAAAAGACCATTACCTGTTGTGGTTTCCACCTGGTCTTCGACAAATTCTACCCGAAGGGCGGCAATCCGCAATGTATCTGCGGTTGAATTCAGTTCACGATCTCTGTCAAAAAAAAATCGCTGATGGACGCCAAGCAAGTCCTGATCAGAAAGTTCGGGTCTCGGTTCTATTGCCGAGAGAGAGGCGGAGATAATGCCCGGAAGAAGCGTCGATAAGACGGTCAAATAGAATATACGTTTCAAATTCACGTCAAGCCTGTGTACATGTTTTGTGGTTAACTGCGTCAAAAAAAAGCGGGATAAAGAGAGACGGCTTTACCCCGCTTGCTCTTGCCTGGATATCTGTTAGAAACCGATGGTCAGAGAAAATCGCATGGTATTGGCCAGCGGATGCCCTTCCGAAGCGGAGACATAACCAAAATCAAAACGATACAGATGATATTGGATGCCGGCACCAAAAGAGGTAAATTCGACTTTACCCGGTTTATCCCAGTAATAACCGGCGCGCAATGAAATCAGATCGCTATACCAATATTCAACGCCACCGCTGATAATACCATTAAAAACTTTGGTTTCGTTCACCACTTCTTCGTCTTCCGAACCGACATTCTGTTTTTCTTTTTCCACAATAGTCCAGGGAGAAGTAAAAATGGCTTGATAAAAGGGATCAGAAGTACCATCGTCGTGGCGGTTGACCATAAGCTTGTTCATATCGGCGACAAACGTCAGTTTGTTGTACTGACTCTCTACCGCTTTGTATGCAAATCCCACTTTCAGATTGGTGGGCAGGGGGTCTGCCTGTGAGGCATCGACGTAGGTAATTTTGGGACCCAGGTTGGACAGATTCAATCCAAAACTCAATCGCGGCATAAACGGAAATTTATAAAGAGTGGCAAGATCAAAGGCAAATGCATTGGCTCTACCATCGCCTTTTTCCGCACCGGCGCCGACGCTGGAAAGATTGGAGCGAATATACCGGAGTCCCAGACCAACGGCCCAGTTTTCCCATATACGGGTTCCATAGGTCGCTGAAACAGCAAATTCATAACTGCTGAATTCTCCAAGAATCAATGGGCT
The DNA here is from genome assembly GCA_964608385.1 of uncultured Cytophagia bacterium. Lineage (GTDB taxonomy): Bacteria > Zhuqueibacterota > Zhuqueibacteria > Residuimicrobiales > Oceaniaggregativiventaceae > Oceaniaggregativivens_A. The sequence goes on along the minus strand of CAZSOP010000448.1, from coordinate 916 downwards.
GTCTTCGCCGGTGATATACTGCTTGCCGAGGTTAAGAAATGTCAAATTCAATCCGAACGTACCCAACCCTTCTATTGAATGCCGATAAGCGCCAAACTCATAAAAGAGATCGGAACCGAATTGAGGCAGCCAATTTGCATGCATAAGCGTAAGTTCTCGACCTTGCTGAAAAGCGAGACCGGCAGGATTCCAGAAAACCGCAGTTGCGTCATCCGCCAAAGCCACAAAGGCTTCACCCATTCCCGCTGCACGGGCACCTGGCGATATCATCAGGAACAGTACAGCAGCTTCGCTGACAGCATATGATTCCGCAACCGGTAAAAAAGCGACTGCAGCGAGTACGAATAACACAATTAATTTCTTCATGTGATTCCTCCACTTTATTTATTGAATCCAGGGTTAAAATGTATCAAAATAAAAAAAGCCGAATACCAGCTGATTCTCTGATTTTATTCGGCTACAAATAAAAAAAGCGAGTCCTGGCTGGAATATAAAGCTCAGTTACAAATTGTTTGAACAGTCTGTCAAATAATGTCTAATTTATATTTTTTAACAATTTGTAACAAACTTAACGTCCAGCGGCTCACCTTTATTAATTCAACTATTTTGTTATGGAAACATATAAATTCTTTAAATAAGAGTCAAGTTATTTTACTTGAAATAAAACAAAAAGTTCCATTTTGCCATTACGGAATACAATACAATTATTATACCACTTTGTACCAAATACTGCATAAAACTTGTTGTTGTTTTTTAAAGACTTTGTATTTAAATGGTGAATAAATCGGTCGTTTTTTGCATGAACTCACTACAGGTGTCCCATAAGTAACACACTATTACCGGAATGTCTTCAAATGATCCACCAGGGCATCCAGTTCTTTCCGGCTTCGTTTTTCCGTAACAGCACAGAGAAAGC
>CAZSOP010000447.1:0-3831 GCA_964608385.1 uncultured Cytophagia bacterium | reverse complement strand
ACTTTATTGTTGTTCATAGATATAATGGTAGCAATGCTCTCTGCAGCGCCGGAAGCACCGAGCAAATGACCGATCATGGATTTCGTTGAACTGATCAGAATCCTATCGGCATGCTCACCCAATGCGTCTTTAATCGCCTTGGTTTCGATACGATCATTGTATTGGGTCGATGTTCCATGCGCGTTGATATAATCGAGTTGATCCGCTTGAATCCCACCATCCTGAATAGCAATAGACATCGCCCGTTTGGCTCCGCCACCATCCGGAACCGGTGCGGTTATATGGTGGGCATCACCCGTATAACCGACTCCTGTGATTTCTGCATAAATCTTTGCATTTCTGGCTTTGGCGTGCTCCAGGTCTTCCAGTATCAGCGCTCCACCGCCTTCACCGATGACAAAACCGTCCCGATCCTTATCAAAAGGACGGCTGGCTTTTTGCGGTTCATCGTTACGCGTCGAAAGTGCTTTGAGAGAACAAAAGCCGGCAACACCCATTTGGGTAATAGGTGCTTCACTGCCACCGGCAATCATTCCCAAAGCGCGACCGCTGCGGATATGATGAAAAGCCTCTCCGATCGCATGGGCCGATGAAGAGCAAGCTGAGACGGTGGCGTAATTGATTCCTTTCAAGCCATATTTGATCGATATGTGTCCGGGGGCAATATCGGGAATGAGCATGGGAATCATAAAAGGGCTCACACGCCGGGGCCCGCGTTCATAAAGCACTTTACATTCTTGTTCAAAAACGAGCATGCCACCTATACCGGAACCCCATACAACGCCGAATTGTTCCCGATCGATGGCTTCCAGATCGATATCCGAATCTTCTACCGCTTTCTGAGAAGATATTACCGCAAAATGGGTAAAGCGATCCATCCGGCGCGCTTCTCGGCGTGGAATATAATCTTCGATGTTCAACTCTTTAACCTGACCGCCAATTTTGGAATCAAAATGGCTCGGATCGAAAAGAGAGATATTATCAATACCACTCTTGCCATCAAGCAAATTTTGCCAATACGTAGCAAGATCATGGCCAAGTGGAGAGACCAATCCCATGCCGGTTACAACGACGCGTCTCATTTCCATTTGTCACCTGTAAATTGCATTTCCAAATGATAAATTCAGGGAAGCAGAACCTCTATACCGCTTCCCCTCGAACAATATTATCCAAGTTTTTCGTTAAGATATTTCAAAGCATCACCCACAGTGGTGAGTTTTTCCGCTTCTTCATCCGGAATTTCCAGATTGAACTCTTCCTCAAAAGCCATAATCAATTCGACCGTATCGAGTGAATCGGCACCGAGGTCATCGATAAAAGAAGCTTCAGGGGTAATCTCGTTTTCATCAACACCAAGTTGATCAACGATAATTTTTTTTACCTTGTCTTCAACTGCCATGATGTTATTCCTCCTAGTCCTTTGTTTATTATGATTTAAATCGGTTATATTACATGATCATTCCACCGTCTATCTGCATAACCTGACCGGTTATATAGGCAGACAGCGGACTGGCTAAAAACAAGCATGCATTGGCAACATCACCAGCTGTTCCCGGACGCTTGAGCGGTATAATGCTTATAAATGTATCAATAACATTCGGCGGCAGATTTTTTGTCATTTCAGTCTCAATGTATCCCGGCGCCACAGCATTGACCAAAATTTGCCGACCAGCCAACTCTTTGGCCAGAGATTTTGTCAATCCAATAATACCTGCTTTGGAAGCGGCATAGTTGGATTGACCGGCATTACCCATCATACCCACAACAGAAGCAATATTAATAATCCGTCCCTGCCGTTGCTTCATCATCGGTTTGACAACCGCTTTACAGCAATTAAACGTTCCTTTGAGATTGACCGAGATGACCGCATCCCATTCGCGTTCGTCCATTCTGAGAAAAAGATTGTCCCGTGTAATACCAGCATTGTTGATTAAAACATCTATCCTGCCGAATTTTTCAAGTGCGAGATCGACAAGATGTTCACATTGTGCCTTGTCGGTAATATCCGTGACCTGCGCCAGCCCCTGACGCCCTTGCTTTTCTATTTCTGTTTCTACCGCGTCAAGGCCTGCGAAATCAACATCAGCAACTACAACATCACTGCCGTTTTTGGCAAATTCAATGGCAATGGTTTTGCCGATACCCCTCGCCGCACCGGTAACTAAAACGATTTTATTACTGGTAAGCAATACCTGTTCCTCTATTGTGAAACAATATCCATTTTATACAACGTCTCCAGAGTATTCAAAGCAGCGCATTCAGCTTTCTTGTCAATTTTACGCATCAGGCCCGTCAACACGCTGCCGGAACCGATTTCATAAAACTGCACAACCCCCTGACGCAACATCCCTTCGATAATTTGCACCCACAAAACAGAATACGTAATTTGCTTCTTAAGATTATCCTTGAGCAACAACGGGTTCATCGAGTCACTGCCGGATGAATTACTGAAAACCGGAATATCCGGTTTTGCAAACTCGCAAGAATCCAGAACAGAAATAAACTCCTCTGCTGCGCTCTGCATAAGCGGAGAATGAAAGGCGCCACTCACCTTGAGCTCAAGAACGCGTTTGGCGCCTTCGGTTTTGGCTCTGGTCATCATCTGTTTGATACCCTCAGCCGTGCCTGAAACGACCACTTGTGAAGGGGAATTATAGTTTGCAATTCGGACGATCTCATTGGTATCCGCTTCGATCTTCTGACAGAGCGACTTGAGGTCATTGAAATCCAGACCAATAATAGCGGCCATGGAGCCGGGATTCAGCTCCCCGGCGTGCTGCATAAGTTCACCGCGTTTTTTTACCAAATTCAGACCGGTTTCAAATGAAACCACATTAGCGATAGCCAAAGCTGTATACTCACCGAGACTGTGGCCGGCAACCAAATCCGGACCAACATTGTGCTCCTGTAACAAAACAGCCATTGCATAGCTGTGCACATATAGCGCCGGCTGTGTATATTGCGTTTGATTCAGCGTTTCTTCCGGGCCGTTAAAACTGATATCGGCGATGTCAAAAGAGAGTATTTTATTGGCCTGTTGATAAATCTCTTTAACGCTTTCAAACTGATCGTAGATATCTTTTCCCATGCCAACAGATTGTGATCCCTGCCCGGGAAATAAAAAACTCTTCATAAAAAACCTTCAATTATATTCTAATCGCTGCCGAGCCCCATGTAAATCCGGCCCCAAAAGCAACAAGAACAACAATATCATTTTCTTTCAAAACCCCTTCCTTTAGCGCCTCATCCAGGGCTAGCGGGATAGAAGCGGCAGACGTATTGCCATACTTGTCAATATTGATATAAACCCGTTCTGCATCAATTCCGGCGCGTTTGGCCGTAGCATCGATAATGCGCAGATTGGCCTGATGCGAAATCAGCAATGAAACGTCATCGCTTTTCAGACCGGCCAGTTTCAAAATTTTAACGGCTGCATCCCCCATGGCTTTAACCGCATGCTTGAAAACTTCTCTGCCTTCCATCCTGATGTAATGCAAGCGTTGGTCAACGCTCTCATGGGTCGTCGGATGCTTGGTGCCAAATCCAGGAACATGTAAAAGTTTGTTCAGACGGCCGTCGCTCCTGATATAGGTTTGCAAAATACCTTTTTTCCCATCGGACGGTGCAAGCACGACGGCTCCGGCGCCGTCGCCAAAAAGTACACAGGTGTTTCGGTCTTTATAATCGGTCATGCGGGATAACGCCTCAACCCCGATAACAAGTACCTTTTGATATTTACCCGTTGCAATCTGGGCATCGGCAATTTCAAGGCCATAAATAAAACCGGAACAAGCAGCAGCAATATCAAAAACCGCTGCATCATAGGCACCG
>CAZSOP010000446.1:0-3846 GCA_964608385.1 uncultured Cytophagia bacterium | reverse complement strand
CTCTGGCCAGAGTGTTGATAATTCTACCCTGCAGATCAAACACCTGCAAGCGGATTTCAACCTGGCCGTCGTTCAATGCCGGAACGTTAAAAGAAATGGTCGTGGTGGCATTGAAGGGATTGGGGTAATTTTGCAGCAATTGGAACTGATCCGGCGACTGTATTTCACCCAGTTCTGATAGCGGCTTTTCCATATTGCCGAAAGCATAAAACGGACCTGATGTCGGTCTGTCCGACAGAATCCAGGAAGGATCTGAATCATCGCTGTTTTCGCTCGTGCCCAGCTGGCCGTCATTGCCGTGAGTGGTATAATCGACAAGCGTTTGTCCGCCGCCTTCATTAAAGTTGTAATAAGCCACCAGGCCGGCTTCTGTACCGGTAAGCTCATCGAATATCGACTGCACAATATCCTGTGTCGTGCGCGAAACATTCCATATGCGCAGTTCATCAAGCGTGGCATCGAGATGATACTCGTATGTATCCTGATCTCTCTGAACGGCGCCGATAATGAGATCACCCAAAAGACTTCTCGGCGAAACCACAGCGGTTTTGGTCAGCTCGGGAACGCCGTTGATATACATCGTTGCCTGATTTCCATCATAGGTTGTGGCAACGTGATACCATGTGTTGGGCTGGATAACCGTTTTAGAGGGACCTGCCGGAATCGTCATTCGGGTATATCCACCGGTAATATAGGTTCGCAATGAGCCGTGCATCTTACCGTGGCGTCCGTAGAATCCGATATAATATTCGTCCCAGGAGCCTTTTTCGAGGACGCGACTCCAGGACTGACTTGGATTGCTGGTTTTGATCCAGAACTCTATGGTAAAGAGTTCGGCAACATTAAGACTGGGATCATTGGCAACCTGTACAAAATCATCGATACCATCAAAATAGAGGGCATAATCTTCCTGAACGATAGATTCATAATCGATGCTAAAGAGTGAATCGCTGGTATCGGCCGGAACACCTGTTTCCGTATCATAGACCCTTACCAGGGCACTGTCCGTATCGACCTTGGGAACCGGCCATTCAAAGGTACCTTCAAAGGGAAGATTTTTAATAATATTTTCCCAGCTTGACCCGCCGTTATAGCTGACATCGATATCAACCGTACCGGCAAACCCGGAGGAAGCGGACCAGGTGATATTGCGCAGTTCGCCTGCCTCAAAAATCTCACCGCCGTTGGGGTATACCACGGTCAGCGTTTCCGTTGGCGCTTCGACCAGAGAAAATTGGCCGCTGGTGTCGGCCGGCATCTGATCTGTTGGATCATATACCCGTACGAAAGCGTTTTCAGTGGGTGCGTTGGGTATAGTCCATTGCAGGGTACCGGTAGGGTCATTATCTGTAGAGAGGGTCGCCCAGGTTTTGCCGCTGTCGATGCTGACGTCCACGCCGACCTGGCCGAGATAGTCATCTGATGTCCAGGCGATATTGTAGTTATTGCCGATGTAAAGCATTTCGCCGCCCTGTGGAAAGGTGAGGGCCAAAGTACCGGCGGGGGTAATCGGCGCTGTAATTTCAAAGACAGCATCGCTGGCATCGCTCAGACCTGGATTTGAGGGATTGTAAACTTTTACCAGTGCCTCCACTGTGGGCGTATTGGGTACCAGCCAGTCAAAGGTTCCTGTTGCCGGCTGGCCGCTGGCAATGTTTGTCCAGCTCTGACCATTATCGATCGAGTAATCCAGATTCACCTGACCGCTGTAAACCTTGCTGGCCCAGGAAATGGTCTGAGTGGAATTGGCTTGCCAGACCTCTCCACCATTGGGTATGTTCAATGCAATCGAGGGCTGTGGATCGACAAAATAAAACCTTCTCCACATGACATCCCAGGGACATCCGCCACCGGGACCGCCTTTTGAAATGCGAATATAGCCCGTTGCCTGATTATAATCGGGAACATTCCAGAGAAAAGAACCATCGTTTTCGGTGCGGTCGGCGATGATGACTGGATAGGTCTGACCTTCATCAAAAGAGAGCTCGATTGAAACTTTATTGCCGATACCGGCGGATTTCCATTTGATTTCCCACTGGCCGGTACGTTCGATCTCTTCTTTATCCCAGGGCGAAACCAGTTCAATCCATTTGGCCGGCCGGAATCCCCAATAAGCGCCGTAGAGATCATTGGTTACCCGCAATTGGTCCAGGCGAACATAGGGTTCGCGGCTTCGAATGACGACTGTGTGTTCAACGCCGGCATTCATATGAAAGACGAGCGGATCCGCTTCTGCGACCAGGGGAGCCACACCCGTTGGGCCTCGATGCGAGATAAAGTCCCAATTGAACCCCGCTCCTTTACTGACATCCCAGAGGTACCATTCACTGCCGTCCACTTTAACCCAGAACGAGTTGTGGTGTCCGCTGAACGCATGGGCACGGGCCCATAAAACATACAGACCGCCCTGTGTTGGCGTGAATTTAAAGGTAACCGTTCCCTGGTTTTCCTCGAACGAATAGACCATTTCGCAATCAAAACAGGTTCCGCGAATGGCTTTGACCATGGGATGGGCCCGAATGGCATCTTCAGCTTCCATAACGATGGTTTCTTTCCAACCCGGGCCGGGATCGGTGATCGTAACCGGGTTGTCGCTGGCATCGAATTCGTTGAGATTTGCCGGGTTCACAACTCTAAATATGGCGTTTGTAGTGGCATAACCGGGTACTTTGGTGTCGAATTGGCCGTCATTATCTGTTTCCCAGGCGATACATTGCCATTTGTTGCCGCCGTCACCGGAGAAAAAGAGGTGAACTTGTGCAAGAGACCCATCCACCGCCCATTGTATGGAAATCGGATTGCCGATTGTCAGCGTGCCTCCGTTGGGGGTGATGAGATTCCAGCCGATCGGCGCTGTTGATTGAAGTACGGTGGGTTCCTTGCCGTCACCAACAGCGGCATCACCCAGTTGTCCATCAAGACCGGTGGAGCTGTAATCGGAGAACACACCAGAGCCGGCAGCATCAAAGCGATAGTAACCGAGCAAGCCGGCTTCGGAACCGTCAAGGGATTGGCCCTTTTTGTTGTCGATGTTAAAATCGGAGCGTGCGGTGGTCCAGAGCCGCACTTCATCCATTTTGACATTAGAGTTATTGTTCGTGTTGCTGTTATAAGCGCACAGCAGCGGGCTATCGGTTGAGGTGGGCAGAGCGAAATCAGCATCCAGACTGGTGGTTTCTTTGTTGCCGTTTATAAAAATTGCCGTTTCATAATTACCGCCACCAGCGTTTTGTCGTCTTACCGCGATATGATACCAGGTATCGGCGCTCAGTCCTGTGGCGGAAGTGAGTACCGGATCGGCACCGGTTTTGGACAGAAAGGAGACCTGATAGGTGGTATTGGTGACATAAAGGCTGAAAACATCATGACGATAAAGAATGGGTTGGGAACCGGATACGGCGGGAAAATTTACCCACATCTCCAGTGTATATTCATCGTCCAGATTATCCAACTGGTCGCCGACGTCCGCAACAGAAGCATAATCGTCCGTACCGTCAAAGAACAACATATTACCAGCATCCGACGCCGGAGCACCCCATAGCAGCAAGGGCAACAATAGTGCTCCAATAGTGAATAAAAGTTTTTTCATTTTTTCCTCTCCTTATAGATGATTTTTTCACATACGGCTTTATGGTTACAATTCCGGCAGCTGTCACCTCCTTTCAACAATACTCCAATGTAATACAACATATTATTTTTATATCAAAAATAATGTGCGTTAGATCATAAAACGACAATATACTTTTTAATCTGTATGGATTATCCTGGGATGTGATTGCCCGGTTGCGTCAGGTGAAGGCAGGATGCGGAGGTGCTGTTTCTACCGTTTGCTCCATCGAATGTGAA
>CAZSOP010000445.1:0-3858 GCA_964608385.1 uncultured Cytophagia bacterium | reverse complement strand
CCTGACAATCCAGTTACCTTCAGCGATCCAGATGGTTTCCGGTATTTCGGCGAGGGGTGTAAAGTCATAGGGGGGCAGGGGTGAAACAATGCCAAGGGCGATGGTCTGAACAAACGTTTTGCAGTCAAACGTACCCAGTTCTGTGGTTATGGTTTCATCGGCCACTCTTTTCTTTACTGCCTGCAATCGAAAGCTGAGCGGAAAAGGCACACCGGGTAAAGTCATGGTGGTGTCTCGCTGAAATATAATATTTTCCTGGTCGAGGGGAGCCTGGTAATCGAACATTGGATACCATTTTTCCAGGGTCTTTAAAAACGCCATCAGATCAAAGTCACCGATAGCGGAATCGAGCTTTGCGCCCGAGAATTGTTCCATGATCGATTCGATATAGGCTAAATCCAGATACTGGCTGGCGACTGATCCTTCGAAATGATAGTATAAGGTATCGCGGTAGGCCTGTGCATCCAGTGTCGCTTTCGGACCAACCTTGATCAATAAAACGTGTGCCGTTTTACCCTCTAATTCGCTGATGGCGGCATAAAGATCGCGCTCATAAATAGTGGAATCAGCGATTGGGGTTCCCATCGAGTCGAGCGGAACGATTTTATAGGTCATGGTGGCACCGATTTCCGGGTGAAAGTAATCGATTGCCTGTTGAGCAAAACCGCCGGCTGACAGGAGAAAAATTAAAGCTATCGTAACCCATTTATTCATATTGTACCTCCTCGTAAATCCGTGTTCTGAAAAAAGACCAAATATACTAAATATCATTTATACAGGTTATACCTGTAAAAGATACATTTTGTTGCATTCTGATGCAAGCTTATTTTAATATACAGCTATTTTGAGCCGTAAAACGTGATATGACTCAAGATTTGCTGAATTGTTTCACGACTCGCGCCGCCATTTCCGCCCATTGCCACAGCCTTTGCGGTTCATAACGGACGGTGCTGATATCTTTCATCACCACTTCAACATTGCATCCGCGGCTGTGTTCCAGAATCCGCAGCAACTCTTTTTCGGCCTGAGCGAGGTCCCATGTTTTCGCCGCCAGTACCGCCGGATTGGGTTTGAGTGACAACACATAGTCTCTGTGAACCTGTTCTGCGCTTTTGCGAACATCCGCCCAGGGGCTGATGGATATTTTCCTCAGGTTTGGAATCTCATGCAAGAGGTCGATTTTATTGTGCAGCGGCTCGCAACAACCATAATAGTTGAGGCCAAAATTTTCAAGCCAGCGAATTTCATACTGCAAAGCAAACTCTTTGTGCATTTGCGGTGAAACATCTGAAAAAATTTGCGCGGTTGAACATCCCCATTGATCCTGTGAACGGACATGAAGCGGATCGAAATCTTTTTGAGGCAGATCGTCAGAATACGCGAGGGCGCCGGAGCCGACGCGGTAATTGCCCTCGGCACAGGAGAGCAGATTCAGCTCCTGCCATTGCCGCAACCGTTCAATATGAGCGTTGACATAGCGCTCGATCGCGCGATGCACCAGTTCCGGCCGCACCAGTAAATCGAGCATGGCTTCCTCAACACCCCAGTAGCGGATGAGATAATCCCAGGGCGCAGTCCAGACATGGGTGATGCCCTGTTTTTGTACCGGCACTATATCACCAAAACAGTCCTGAAAGTGTTGAAAGCGCCTTTTGCTTTCTTCTGCATTATGGGAGATTTGCGGTGTACGGATTTTTTCCAGATCCGACTCGTCTTTGATCTGCGGTTTGAAATCACGCGAGAAGATGTTGTTCTCCTCATCTTCCTTTCTGAAATCAATCTCCTCTTCAATGCCGAATCCGCTGTCTGCGATGGCCAACGGAGAATAGAACAGATTTTCCACAACCATGTCCGCCCGCATGTGTTTCCAGCAATAGAGGGTTTGGCGGAAATACTGTTCCGCCTGACGGCAGAGCGGCTCACTGCATTTCAGGAGCAGCTCATCCCCCACATTCATTTCATGCCAGGGGATTTCATTGATCCATAGCATGGGTCTGCACGGTTCCAGGTCATTTAGCCGTCGCCAGAGCTCACGGGTCTGTTTTTGTACCGGACGCTCAGCAATATCCCTGACCTCTTCAGCCAAACCCCGCAGCAGCGATTTTTCCTTTTTGCTTATTATAGCCATTCGTGTATTTACTTTTTAGATTATTATTTCAATCAGATTGGTGCAAACGATAGCGATCGGGTTGTTGCCGCACCAGGTCTTGCAGCCATTCCTGCGGATAGCTCTTTTGCACCTCCCCGCTTTCATCGTCAACATAGCCGTCGTTGTATTTGGTGATGAGAAATTCAGCCAGCTCTCTCCAGCGCGAGACGACCTGCTCGGCGTGCGAAACGGAAAAATCGGTCAGATACCGTTTAAGAAGATCGGGATTCTCTTTCGCCAGGTAGGCGGCGGTTTTTTCGACAGCCGGTTGCAGGCCGATCAGATGCGACTCGATATCTTCCTGAACTGCTTTGATATCCTTAATCATATCATTATACCTGATATTGGCAAAATTGGCGACAAAGTTAAATATCCACCATGCTGATTTCCAGCTAAACCGTTTCATGGTACCCGTTGTATAGGAAGGCGGCAGCTTGTCGATACCGCAATAAAGCGGCACATAACAGGTTGAATAGGTGTCATCGACGCCGTACCAGTAGACTCCACCGATTGCATTCGGCAACCATGCTCTCGATTGTGACACAAAGGAGAATCCGGTATGAAATGTCGATACCGGCCGTTCCCAGGCATATTTGACGCTGTCCACATGCCATACCAGCGGCCGGCAGCGGTTGGGAGTGCCGAATGGTCCGGACGGTATTCCTCTTCTCATATCGTAGGGGGTTCCTTCGTAATGATCGCGCATGAGGTCAAAGACATCTCTGAGGCCGAGTTTTGTATCCGCTTGAATAAACAGAGGGTAGGATTCTTCTAAAAGGCCCCTGTGAATTTTATCGTCAAATTCTTTTGACGGTGCAGCGCGCCGGAACAGGCTCCAGACCCGGGTGTCGGAAAAGCGGCGGGTTTCTGCTGTGGACGGACTATAGGCATCGCAAAAGCGAAACGGAACACCGGCATCCGGATCGTAATATCCTTTTTCGATTGCGAACGAAATGACATCTTTGCTGTACAGGCAGTTCTGCGGATCATCCAGCGGAAATTCTCCGATGCGGGATTGATTGGCATGGCAGGATATCATTCCATCCGGAACTCTTCGCGCCACCCAGACGGCGCCGGTGTTGTTTTCGCCTTTGCCGATCATCTCCAGAATCCATGCTTCCTCTGTATCGGCGATGGAAAAGGATTCGCCGGTTGACCCATAACCATAATCGCGTACCAGGTCCGTCATCACCTCGATCGCTTGCCTGGCGGTTTTTGCCCGCTGCAAAGCCAGTTGCATCAGGTTCCAGTAGTGCAGCAATCCATTCGGATCGCGCAATTCCTCGCGGCCGCCAAACGTGGTTTCTCCGATCGCCAACTGTACCTCATTCATCAGTCCGATAACCGCATAGGTCTGCGCAACCTGGGGAATTTTACCGCGCACCTTGCCAGAATAATGACTGATCTTCAGGGAATCCCCGGGTTCATGGTTTGCCGCCGGTGTGTATCTCAGACGAGGATGAAAGCGGCCATCACAGGTATAGGTGATCATCACCGATCCATCCCTGGATGCGCCTTTGCTGACCAGCAGGCTGGTACAGGCGTTTAGTGATGTGCCGAGCAATAATGAGAACATGACAAAAAGAGTTATAATGTTATACATCAATAGCCTCCTGAAGGATATTAGATGATCGTCCATCTGATTGTGAATAGATCTTCAAACTGGTGTTCTGCCTGCATGCGGTTTTCGAGTTTGCGAATGAGATCAT
>CAZSOP010000444.1:0-3865 GCA_964608385.1 uncultured Cytophagia bacterium | reverse complement strand
ACCTGTGTCAAAATTGGCTGAGACAGATATCCGAATTCTTTCTGGACATCCTTTAAAATGTAGATCAGCGGAGTATTCATCTCCGCGTATTTTTTTGCAATATTATCGACTTTCTTCAAGTCCTGCATGTTTCGTCTCCTTTATCTGTTTACCGTTTTATTAATCCTGAGTGAACACATAATCACCGAGTACATTGTTATTCAGGATATGTTCCTGTACAATTTTTCGTGCAATTTCAGGAGTTACTTTACCGTAGGTAATCACCGATTTATCCGGCTGGGCAACCTTGACAAGAGGTTCTTGATCGCAATATCCGAGACATCCGGTTTGGGTAATAACAACATCCTGGATATCGTGTTTACCGATTTCGTCGATGATAGCGGACATGACTGTTCTCGAACCGGCTGCGATACCACAGGTTCCCATACCCACGCATATGCGGTATTTTGCAGATTGTTCACGTGCCGCCATATCTTTTTGAGCTTGTTCTCTGATTTTCCGCAGATCAGCTAGTGTTTTCAATTTCAATCTCCCTTCTCTTGGTTGAAACGCGAATCATTCAAAACTATATATCGATTTTTTACATTTTTTAATTTTCTTAAATCTTTATTAATTTTACTGCTGCCATTTGAGATGCCCGGCTTAATGACAATTCATGCATTAAATGCTGATTCTCTGCTAAATATTGCGGGCAATTTCACACTTCTACCCATCTGATTTTTAAGCGCCAGTTTTATTTCCCTGAATTCAGGACTCTCAAGTCTGAAAGAAACCGTTTTTTTTCCGATATCCTTTATGTCATGCGCGTCCGATGCTGTGATCAACTGAATTTTCTCATCCTGCCTGAATCTGCTCTCCAATTCAGAAAGATGCTCCGGATTTGAAATTTCAGCTGCATCGAACGATAATTCAGATGGAAAATGTGCGTACAAATTAAATATACTGTATGCGTGTCTGTCGATATGGGCCGGATATACAATGCCGTTGCGGTGCCGCACCTCTTTAACGATCCGCTCAATCGACGCGCGAAGGTTGAAGAAGAAGAGTTTTTTCGTTTTTTCGATAATCCTCTCTTCCTCATCCACCTTGAGCTGTGCACCGTACAACTCTTCATCGTAATATCCCTGCTGTAAAACAGTGTAAACAAAATCCTGAAAAGAGATCAACGCTTCCAGATTTGGAAACAGCGTAACAAGGTGAACGCCCTCCTGCGTCGATACTTCCATGCCGGCTATCACCGTAACGTTTTTGCCGGCCGCCACCTTTATAACCGTTTCAACATTCTCTGCGCTATTATGATCCGTAATGGCTATAATATCAATCCCTCTTTTCAGGGCTGCCTCAACGATATCTTTTGGCCCCATGGTCAATTCTGCACAGGCTGAAAGTACGGTGTGGATATGTAAATCTGCTTTAAACCAACGCAGCATTTAGACTTTTCCTTTAATACCCAGTTTATACAACTCGCCTGAAATCTCAAATGCAGTCAAGTCTGTTGATAACAAGGTAATGTTCTTTTCAATGGCCTTGTGCAAGACGTCATCTTTGGGAATAATTCCGGATGTGAGAATGATGCAGGATAGTTCCTTAAAAAATGCAATCGCCAGAACATTTTCATGATTTTGATTTGTAATCCATAAATAATTTTTCTTTGCTTTACTCATAACGTCACTCAAAACATCCGAGCAGTAAGCAGCTGAAATTTCACAGTCCAGGTTCTTACCACTTAATAATTTGAGGTCCAAATTTTGACGAATCGTCTTTACCTGCATTGAATTTTCCGTTTCTTCTAAACCTGTTCCTTTAAAGCGTCAACAATAAGAAAATAACTTTGCATCGCATTATCTTCTATCATGGTGGTATCAGTGGCGCTAATTAATTCTTTTAGAATTTCAATGGCGCGGTCAACGGTCGCTACGGCCGTGACCAACCTCTAATTAATCCGGTATGCATCAAGGGCGTTCATCATGATTACAACATTTTTCCCGACGAATAAGAACACATCAATGGGCATGGCAGCAAGAGAGTGACCGGCGGTTTTATGCAGGTCCAGAGTTTTATAGCTGAGCCCGGCCATATTTGCCAATATCATGATAAGCCGGTTCGAAAAGGGGTTAAAATCCGCCAGACATTTCGACAATTTTAACAGAGATTGTATATTCCCGGATTGGATCATTTTATTCTATAGGGATAGATAAAAAGACTAAAGACTGGTATGTTAATCATTTTTCTGAAATATTCCAAGAACAATCTTGATAACCAACTCTGCATAGTTATGGATCAGTGGGTGCGATGAAATTTTGAAAGAACAAAACCGTTTTTGTATAAACGGGGCTGTTGCCAAAACAACAAAAAAAATCACGGGGTTGCTTGCCGGGATAAAAATTGAAAAGATAACACGCTTTGCTATGTGTGCAACGACGTTTTGCCTGAGGCTGCATTGAGCGCCAGAAATAAATCATCGAGTCCGAAGGATCGAATATGATAGTAAAAAATCTTTTCGCGCCGGATTTTACTTTCAAAATCCTTGCTATTGCTTTCCGTGGTAATGATAATTTTTGCTTTTTTATTATAATCCGAAAAAAGCCTGATAAGCGTATCTATTTCAATGCCCTTGACCTCACTGTCGATGACGATGATGTCATACTGACAATCGCGCACTTTTCTGATTGCCTGGGTGGAATCCGTACAGATATTATAATCCACTTGTTTTTCCGTGAGAAAAAGGGACAAAGGCTGCAAATGCGCATAATGTTGCTGACAAACCAGTAAACAGTTCATTTTAAATATACCTCTTTATTCCGCTTTCTACTGTACAAAAAGCTTGCCAAAACCAAATTACAAGAGACACTTATGGTTAAGTTGCTATTTATTAGTGTTTTAGAGAAAAAAGACTGCTTTTATAAAAAAAGAAGGGAAAGCGAATAGTGGGGAAATTTTCCACATAATTACGTTAAAATCTGATAAGAACGAAAAAAGTGTGGAGATATTCTACACATTATTGTTTCAGGCTGTATTTTTTAATTTTATCATAGAGTGTTTTGCGATCAATGCCCAAAATTCTCGCGCTTTGGCTGATATTCCAGTTTGTATTGTGTAGAATGTTGTGAATATGTTTTTTCTCAGCTTCGGAAAGGGAAACCATATTTTCCGGTTCGCGTTCTTGGTTTGCATGTGACTGAATATGTTGTGGTAAGCTGGTCAGGGTAAGCAGTGTTGTATCCTCGATGACCAGCGCACGTTCGATAATATTTTGTAGTTCCCTGACATTACCCGGCCACTCATATGCCAGCATCGCATTCATTGCACTTTTCTGAACGTTGCGTATCGGCTTATTTTTACGCCGCAAATTATATTGTTGCAGAAAAGTGTCGAGCAGAAGGGGAATATCCTCTTTTCGCTTTCGCAGTGGTGGAAGTTGAACTGGAATAACACTGAGACGATAATACAAATCATCGCGGAATTTGTTGTCGCGAATGGCTTTTTCTAGATCCAAATTGGTTGCAGCGATAATTCGAACATCGATTTTGATCGTTTCGCTGCCACCAACGCGGCGAATCTCTCTCTCCTGGATTGACCGTAAAACCTTACCCTGCGTGGACATTGAGATATTGCCTATTTCATCGAAGAAAAAGGTTCCGCCGTGGGCAATTTCAAGAGCACCGTGCTTGGTTGCGGTGGCACCGGTGAATGAGCCTTTTACATGCCCAAACAATTCACTCTCGAAAAGCGTTTCTACGAGAGCGCCACAATCCATAGCAAAAAAAGTTTCTCGGGCACGAGGACTGAGGGCATGAATGGCTTTGGCAATAATCTCCTTGCCCGTTCCGCTTTCCCCCGAAATCAGGACAGTACTTTCGGTGGG
>CAZSOP010000443.1:0-3865 GCA_964608385.1 uncultured Cytophagia bacterium | reverse complement strand
TCTTGGCGTTTTCTCAGCGGTTAAAAAAGTACTCATTATTCGGAAGAACCTATTAAAGTGCCCATAGCCGGCAGTTGGTTGAAATTTACAGCAATCTATGGGCATTTTTTATTCATATCTCAAAGCAATGATCGGGTTCAGCAATGAGGCTTTACGGGCCGGCCAGAGCCCGAAGAAGAGCCCTACGACAGAGGCGAAACCGAAACTCAGTAAAACGGAATAGAAAGAGATCATGGTATTCCATTGTGCCAGGGTGGCGAGCAACCAGGAGAGCACCATGCCGAGCAGAATCCCGACAATCCCTCCAACCAGACTAATGGTTAGAGATTCGATCAGGAACTGCAGCATAATATCCTTCCTTCTTGCACCGATGGCTTTACGCACACCGATCTCCCGGGTCCGTTCGGTAACAGAAACCAGCATAATATTCATAATGCCGATTCCTCCTACAAGCAACGAAACGCCGGCGATTGAAGCTAGCAAAAAACCGAATGTTTTATTTGTTTCCTGATAGGTGCTGATCAGGTCACTTTGATTACGGATATTGAAATCATTATCCTGTTCCCGTCGCAGCCGATGCTGCCGGCGCAGGATTTTTTCGACCTGTATAAATGCCTCGTCGATCAAGTGATCCGATGCCACCTGAATCGTAATTCCGGATAAATAATCCACACCGAAAAGACGATTTTGAGCGGTGGTAATGGGAACCAGTATCTGGTCATCCATGTTTCTCCAGGAAACCTGTCCCTTTTGTTCCAGCAATCCAATGACGGCAAAATTCTGCTGTTTAATTTTAATGACTTTACCGATAGGGGATTCCTCGCTGAATAAATTTTGACGGATTTCCGTACCAATAACCGCGACCCGGTCGTTATTGATGACTTCTTCGTCGTTAAAGTAACGCCCTTCCTGGACGGCAAAATTTCGTGCTTGTTCATATTGCGGCACCGTTCCGACAATTTCACAATTCCAGTTTTCGCTGCCGTATTCGACCTGTGCCCGGCTATCGTATTCCGCAATAATATAGGTTGCTGAGGAGCAGTATCTGTTCAATGCCTTGACATCTTCATTTTTCAGGGTTTGGCGACTTCCGGCACCAAAGTGTATCCGGCCATGCCGGCTGGAGCCCGGCCGGATATAAAGAAGGTTTGATCCCAGGGCTTCAAGGCGGCTTTCTACCGCTTTTTGCGCTCCTGCTCCCAATCCCACCATGGTAATCACAGCGGCAACCCCGATAATAATGCCGAGCATGGTAAGCAAGGCACGCATTTTGTTGGCCACCAGAGACGTGAAGGCAATGTGAATATTTTCATTGATTTCGTATAATATTTTAAATTTCAGGCTCATCTCGTTACCCACAGATTAGTTGTTGCTGCGCAAGCCGCTGCGCATGTTCTGATATCTTTTCATCCGTTCGCGGAATTTTTCGCTGGACATTTTCGCACGCGAAAAAAACGTATAAGCGACCTCATCCTCGGGATTGAGTCCACTCATAATTTCAGTAAAATCCAGACTTCTGACGCCGGTTTGTATGGAAACTGCTTTTAATCCATTCCCCTCTTTTATCAGCACGCCTTGATGAATCTTCATCAGATCGCGATTCATGTTTTGCAGGTCTTTTCTGGGTTTTTGATTCTCTTCGATTTTTGCGCTCATCTCTTCGATACGCATCAATTCGCTGACCATTTCCCGGCCACTCATAATCGCTTCATTGGGCACCATGAGAATATCCCGTCTGTCGGCAACAAGAATGGTGACGGATGCGTTCATACCGGCTTTGAGTCTTTCATCTTGGTTGTCAACCTGGATGATTACCTCGAAACTGGTCACGTTTTGTTCCACCTTTGCCTGTGCCGCAATACGAATGACCTTGCCCATGCAAACCTTGTCGGGAAAAGCGTCTGCGATAACCTGAGCAGGCATATCGGTTTTAATTTTACCGATATCGATTTCATCAACATCGGCTTTGATGTAAACACTGTTCATATTTGCAATGGTGGCAATTAGCGTTCCTCCGGTTACTGAGGAAATGCCGGACGAGATAATTTGTCCTTCTTCCACCTCTTTGGTGAGTATGATACCGTTTATCGGTGATCGTACAATCGTATCTTTCAGGCGGATATCGTTGTTGTCGACATTAATTTTTGCCCGCACCAATTGGGCCTCTGCCTCAACCAAAGATAGCTGGGCATTGTCAAAATCAGCCGCTGAGATCAATCCCTTTTCGTAAAGTTCTTTTTTTCGGTTGAAATCGCTCTTTTTTTGGGCGACATTCGCCTCCGCAACCTCGAGATCGGCAATGGCTTGTTCATAGGCATTACGCGTATCCCGTTGATCCAGACGGGCAATAAGCTGTCCGGTTTTGACGTGATCCGATTCCTCTATTGGAAGGTTATCGATCAAACCGCTGGCTTTGGATTTAATTTCTATTTTGTTAATGGGATCAACGATTCCGGTTGCGGTTACCTCGACCCTGATATCGCCTTTTTGTACTTTTTCAAAATGAATTGAAAATGGTGATTCTTCCACCCGCGCCTGACGGGGCCGGGTAAAAAACCAGATGGTTATTGCCACCATAGCCAATGCTATGAAGGCGAGCGTTTTTTTCATTTTTTTATTGCTCCTTTTCGCTAGTCGTGCCGCTTTTCCTTCAGATAGGCATCGAATTTCTTTTGTTGTTCCGGGGTTAATATTTGCTTAAAGCTGGTTCTAAACTCTTTCTGGATAGCTTTGTATTCGGGACGGTGTTTTTTACGCAGGGCGGCATATTTTTGTTTAAGCTCATCGAGCAAATTGAGCAACACTTTTTCCTGTTCGGCGTTTAGATCAAGATCTTTTTTAAATTTGGCCACCATATCTTCCTTGTTGTGGTGATGATGGTCCGGCTTTTCAAAAAGATAGCCCAGTACTATTCCCAATACCGCCCCGATCAAAAAAACAGCGACCAGGCTGAGTATACCAAGCGTTTTAGAATTCATTCGGATTATCCTTTATAATATCATTGCTGTTGAGTGCGAAACGCAGAGCCTGGTCATTGTTAACCAGGGTGGTTTGCCTGTCGAGTTCATCGCTTAAAATCAAATTTTCGGTCGGTTCAGCCTTTTCGGATGGTGAATTTTTGAATATATCCGCTGTAGCGATAAAAATCAAAATCAGAGTAGCGATTACGAGCCCGGATTTTACCAGGGATTCAGGCAAGATAGCCATTTGTTTCCAGAACGGAGGCGTTGTCTTCTTTAGAGTGCTGAAAACGCGAGGCGCAAAACAGGGCGATACCGGATAATCGAAACGACTCGCTTGTTTGAGGTGCAAAAAGGCTTTAAAATGCTTTTGACAGGTGAAGCAGTGTTGCAGGTGGGTTTCCACTGCCTTCTTTTCACCTTCGTTCAGATCATTATCCATATACCTGGAAACCATTTTTGAATAGTTGCATTTTTTCGGGGATTTCATAAATCCTCCAGTTGATCGGATAACATTCCAGCCAGTTCTTTTCTTGCTCTGAATAACCTGGACTTGACCGTTCCCAAGCGCCAATTTAATATTCGTGCGATCTCTTCATAAGTCAATCCTTCAATTTCCCGTAGAGTGAAAACCACTCTCAGTGATTTGTCAAGCCTTTGCAGAGCGGTAATAATTTGCTGTCGCGTTTCATTACGTTCAAGATTAAAATCGGGTTGAGTACTCTGATCATCGCTGTGTATATAGTTTTCACTATCCGGAAAGAGGGGAGAAATGATTTTGCGTACGCGTGCCTTGCGAAATTCATCGCGACAGAGATTGACCGCAATTTTTATGAGCCACGCCCGAAAGGATGACTGAAAACGGTATTGATCAAGTCTGGAAAAGATGCGTAAAAACGTTTCCT
>CAZSOP010000442.1:0-3872 GCA_964608385.1 uncultured Cytophagia bacterium | reverse complement strand
GAGCAACAGGATTTTACATCACTCAGGATGGTGGAGCAACTTGGGAACAGAAGAACGACGGTTTGCCAAAAGGCAGTATAATTAATCATGTTTGTGTGGTGGATTCTACTTTTTACATAAGTAGCTTTAAGTTTCCTTCTTCAAATAAAATTGAATCTGGCGTTTTCAAGAGCCGTCTTAGCGATATACATTGGGAACTGGTGGGCATTTCTGAGGACTTTCAAGGCGCAATCGTTGGGCCACTATTATATTCGACACATTTTTATAAGCTATTTGCTGGTACAGGTAATGGGATAATTTGTTACGATCTGTCCGTATCTGTTGAAACTTTTTCAAAAAAAAGCCCTCACTCATTTTCGTTAAAACAAAACTATCCAAATCCGTTTAACAACAACACGGTTATCGAGTATGAGTTAAAAAAGACAGCACACGTGATATTGGATATATATGATATAAATGGAACATGGATAAAGAGTCTGGTGAATGATAGGAAGGGCCCTGGCATATACAAGGTGATGTTTTCATCACAACGACTCGGTTCAGGCGTTTATTTTTGCCAACTCAAAACGGATTCATTTTCTGAAACAAGGAAGCTTTTATTAATAAAATAAGGAAAATTTTCCGGTAGGTTTTGATAAAAAGCAGGTTATTTCGTAGAATGTATTAAAGAAGTAACCGGAAGGAACCACATCAAAACTTGCCGGAGGATGTATGTACAATACGCGGAGCAGTTTATACGATAGGATAATAGAGAAGATGCCGGAGCAAATTTTTATCAACTCTTTGCGCAAGGAATTTGAACTGTCACCGGCGGAGAGTCAAGGCATATTGGATCTGGCCAGGACATGTTTGTTCGGTCAGTCTCCGCAAACGGTTGGAAAGATAAAATACATTTGCGCATCGCAGCGAGCCAAACACGGCAAGGCGTTAAAAGAGCAGGAGATGCTCGAAGTCGAATTGACCCTTGACAACGGCATCGACGATTTGAATGTATTAAAAATATCCGGTCCGAAAGCGTTTCGACAGTTGAAGGTATTGCGGCTGACTGAAGAAGCGTGGGACCAGGATGGTTCTTTGACACAGGAAGATATAGCGCGTCTATTGCAGGTGACGAGCCGAACTGTTCGGCAGGATATTCGCGAGTTGCAGGCCGATGGAAACTTTATACACACTCGCGGCACGGATCACGATATTGGCCGCAGCCTGTCGCACAAGAGCCGGATCATCGAATTGTATCTGAACGGCGACACGTATGATTCAATCATTCGCAAGAGCCGTCGCAGTGGGTTTTCGATCAAGCGTTATGTGATGAGTTTCGGGCGTTTGCTTTTACTGCTGAATCACGGCATGGATGACGCGAAAGAGTTGAGTCGTTTTTTGGGTCAAAGCGAGCGCTTGACGGGCGAATATCTGGAGATATTCGAGCATCACAAAACGGGCGACAAGTGGCCGAAAGTTTATGTTGAACTTTTGGATCAACTGAAAACGCTGTACCCCTCGAAAAAAAAGTCCAAAGGGGGCTGCGATGAAGAGTAAGCCCGTAAGTCGATATGATTCAATACCCAAGCGCAGTTTACAGAACTCGATAGTTCGGTTGTTGGAAGAAAATTACAAGCTGTTGGGCAGTCACAAAGTGATTCAGATGATCGCTGAGGACATTGTTGCTTTGCACAAAGAATTCTATCCGGATATGGAAGAGAAGAGTTTTGGCCGTATTGTCTGGCGGACGACCAAAAAGACAAATCGGAAACCGAGCTACGGCACAAAAGCCGAGGACTATGAAGTTCAGACGGTAATACTGCCGCTGGTGACCGATGAGGATATTGACAATCGCATCAAAAGCCGTTACGCCCATCCCAAGGAGGACGGCAGCATTAATTATGAAAAGCAGATGGATCGGGATATTAAGGTGATGGCGCGATTGTGCAAAAACGCCGCTGAACAAGGCGGCTGGTTGACGGGCGCCGAGTTGAGCGTCCTGTTGAATCGGTCGCTCGGTACAATCGGCAGGTATATGCGGGTTTATCATGAGACGCATGACGACATATTGCCGACCAAAGGCATGATGTTGGATCAGGGCAGCAAGCCGACGCACAAGGCGGCGATCATTGATCTGTATGAGCAGGGTTATCCGGAGCCTGACATTGCCCGGTTGACCAATCATACAATCGAGTCGACAAGTCGCTATATTAAAAGTTACAAGAATATCAAGTTGCTGTTGGAGAAGAATTTTAACGTGATGGAGATTGTCAGAGTCACCGGCCTGGGTCGAAGCACGATTCTTCAATATCGTGATCTGGTGTTTCGGTATCATCCGTCATTGAATCAGGAGAACAGTACTTGATGAAGAGGTAGGGAATTCATAGATTGGGTTGTCGCATCGCGGCAGCCCAGAGCTAACTCCAGTCGCCCTACGGGCTCCTTCCGTTAGCTCAAGGCCAGATCACCCCGAACAGCCTGATCGGCTCAGAAGAACAACCTACCGGAAATATTTCCTAAACGTAAGTAATGTTATTAGATAAGTCATGACTTTTATTAACTTAACTGGAGGGATTATCATGAATTCTTCATTCAAGATGTTCGTTAAGCATTTTTGCACCCTTTGTTTTGTTATTGCAATTTTTTCACCGAGCTTATTTGCTCAACAAGGATATGTAAAAGGAAAGATGATAAAACGAGGTTTGTGGAAAAACCATCCGCTTGAATATGTAGCTGATGAATTATGTGTGTTTATAAAACAAGGAAAAACAAAACAAGAAGTACTCATGCTGTTTAGTAAATTTAAAGGTCAACTGAGCAGAGAAATAGATGAACGAGGATTTACAGTTGTCATTTTTCCAGATTCAACGGATGTCATATCAATTGCTGAACAACTAAATGGAAATTCGATTATAAAAGCAATTGAACCCAACGCTGTTTGCAGAGCTTTATTGATTCCAAATGATACTTATTTTCAAAGCGGAAAACAATGGGCATTATATAACTACGGACAGGATCCACCAGATGGTACGATCGATGCAGATATCGATATGATGAAAGCCTGGGATATTACCTGGGCAAGTTCCGCTGATATATTAGCAGTTTTAGATAGTGGAATACCAATCGTCAATGGCAACCTGGCTCACGGAGACCTTGACGATTCGAACAGGTTCATCCTCGGCAATGATTATAGCGGCGAAAATGACAATAGCGTTAAAGACGAGTATGGTCATGGAAGCCACGTCCTTGGAATTATAGGTGCTGAAACAAATAACAGCCAAGGAATTGCTGGAGTAGTTTATGATGGGACATTTTTAATCATACAAGCATTTGACGGATATGGTTATGGAACAGAAGACGGTTTTTATGATGCGGTGGAGTATGCCGTTGACAATGATGCAAAAGTCATTAATTTTAGTGGCGGATTTAGTTACTCGCCTAGCACTACTCTTGAATCGGCGGTATCGTATGCAGATGATGATGACGTTATTATTGTGGCTGCAGCCGGCAATGATTCATACGAATATAATTTGTACCCCGCCGCTTACTCAGAATCATATGACAATGTAATTGCTGTCTCTGCTACTGATCATGATGATTATTACGCAGACGACTATGCAAATGGTGGGGGCAGCACTAATGTTTTCGCTCCGGGAGGATACGGAGGTACGTTCAATACTGACGACATCTATTCCAGCACACCCAATTATTCTTTTTATCTGGATTATTTGACGGATACGACGTATGGCTATATGGCAGGAACCTCGATGGCAACAGCACATGTCTCAGGTGTTGCAGCTTTAATATTATCTATAAATTCAGCTCTTTCCCCTTCGCAAGTGTAGCTTCCAACCTTATTTGAGCAATTTTTTCTTAAAATAAATGCCCACAAT
>CAZSOP010000441.1:0-3879 GCA_964608385.1 uncultured Cytophagia bacterium | reverse complement strand
GTGCGAGATCACGGGATATCAGTCTGTGGTACTGGTCCAAACGGGTCTGTTGTTCTTCGATAAGCTGGCCGAGAAAGCGTCGTTCCAACGCCTTTTTTACTTTGTAAAGAAAGGTACTGCCATCAATGGGTTTGGTTAGGTATTCATAAGCCCCTTTCTGCATGGCCCGAACAGCGGAATCGATGCTTCCATAACCGGTGAGAATCAATACCTGTGTGTGTTTATTTTTCCGCTTTGCTGCTTCCAGTATATCTATTCCATTGATATCTGGAAGGTTGAGATCTGAAATGACCAAATCATATGATTCGTTTTTTATTTCCTCCAGTGCCGCGTCTCCGCTTTCAACACCGGTAACATCGAAATTCTCGTTCTTAAGAAATCCGGATAAAAGTTTGATAACATTGGGATCATCGTCTACCATCAGTATATGGGAATAATCTATATCTAGCTTTTTACTCATTTCCGGATATCCTAATAAATACAGTTATAAATTTTAAAAATTAAAATACTATAAAAATGTTGGATATGCAATGATATTGCACACAGGTTTGTAACTTTGAGGGAAAATTATTCTATCTTCAGACCGAGAAGGGTAACGTCATCGGATTGGGGTTCTCCGGCAGCGAATTGGTATACGGATGCTTTGATCGTTTCGATTAAGGCTTTTATATCCAGCGATGTGTTCTGTTGAATCAAGGTTTCGAGTCGCCACTCCTCATAATCATAGTCATCTTTATTCTTGGCTTCAGTGACACCGTCTGTAAACATGATCACCATATCGTTTTTATGCAGCTGAACCGTTTCGGATTCATAGTCCACATCCGGCATCATACCCAATAACAAACCACCGGCCTCTAATTTTTGCATCTTGCCGTCTTTGCCGACAAGATAGGGTGGATTGTGGCCGGCATTAACACTGGTGAGTTTCAGCGTATTCAAATCAAGCTCGGCATAAAAAAGAGTAATAAATTTATCATAGTTGGTCTGTGAATGGATCAGATTGTTTACCCGCTTTATCATTACGGCGATATCCGTGTGGAAATCCTGTAAACTGTGAATGCTTGCCTGCAGGCTTGCGCCCAGCAGAGAAGCGCCGACACCTTTACCGGAGACATCGGCAACAATAAGAGCGACACGGTCATTTTTTAATGAAACGACATCAAAATAATCACCACCGACCTGACGGCTGGGCATGTTCAATCCATAAACTTCACACTGCTCCGAATTCGGAAAACGCTGTGGCAGCAATCGCCTTTGGATATCTCTGGCAATTTCAAGCTCGTCCTCCATTCGCTGTTTTTCGATGGTTTCTTCAAAGAGCCTGGCATTTTCCAGAGAAATCATCGCCTGGTTTCCCAGGGTTGTTAAAAATTCCAGATCATCCTCTTTAAAATCTGCCTTTGTAATTTTCTCCCCGATAGCAATCACACCCCGGGTTTCATTTTGCAGACGCATGGGAACGGCAATTTTTAAACCCAATTTTGATAGTATTTTTAAATTTCTGGAAATATCCTCATCATCCAGGCGAATAACGTTTTTTACACTCTTCAGGCTTTTTAGCAACCCGGAGCCATTTAATAGTTTTTTTTCTACAGCACTCAACAATGTTCCTTTATACATACCCAGCTGGAAGGCATCGTTTTCTTTGAGGAAAACCAGACATTTTTGAGTGAGCATCTCTCCCATAATGGCATATATCAATAAGTTAAGCACTTTTTCCGGTTTTAGAGTCGAGTTTAATTCTTTGCTGATGTCGAATAGCGTGTTGAGTTCCTGTATTTTTTTATCCAGCCTTCTATTCAAAACGTCCAGCTCCTTGAACATCAGTGCATTTTCGATTGACGTAGCCGCAATGTTGGTCAAAGAACTCAAAAAATCGATTTCATTTTCGTTAAATTCAATGCTGCCCGCTTTGTTACCGAGACACATAAATCCAACAATACGTTTCGTACTTTCAATCGGTAAAAGCAGATCGATTTCAGTTTTATCAAGAAAAGATTTAAAAAATGAATTCTCCGGTTTTAAAGCCTCTTTTCTTTGCGGTGTAGTAACAGGTTCCTCAATTACAATTTTTTGCCCGATCAGATCCCGGTCAAGTCCCTTGACAATTTCTACTTTATATTCCTCCCCGGTATCATGGATAATCACCATACCTCTGCTGATCATCATCCTGCCCATTGGTGTCAGCAGTAAATTATCCAGTATGGTGCGCAAATTTAAAGAAGAGTTGAGGACTTTGCTCGTCTCAAAGAGAGACTGTAATTCTACTAATCGCTGATCCAGTGCTCTGCTCATGTCTTCGTTAACAAAATTGGACATATCAGGCCTTTTCCGTTTGCACGATTTTCGAATTTTTATCCAAAAAATATTTCACCATACGAACCTGATTTTTGACACCGGGTTTTATATCATAATCCACTTCATCCATCAGGGTTTTCATCAAATAGATACCCAACCCCCCCACTCGCAATTCTGCTAGATATTCATCCATATTGGGTATATTGACCTTTTTAGGATTAAACCCCTTGCCCTGATCCGTAACCACGATCGTAAACTTTTGAAAATCAATTTGAATTGCTATATCCAACGATTTTGAACGGTCGCCGTTATAAGCGTGCTTGATTACATTGGTACAAGCTTCATCTAAAGCGAGCTCGATTTTCCCGATATCGTCGGAGCCAAAACCCACCATTTCTGCAAGTTTTGCCACAAAGATACGGATCAGTTCCAAATTGTCGGTCTGGCTGGGTATACGCAATTTGTATTCATGTACGGATTTTGCGATCACTTTTTTCACCACCTTTTGGTTATCTTGACATATCCTGACAATTCAAAACTTTTCAACAGCTTGTTCTTCTTCATTGACAATATCATATAAAGACGGGAAACCGAGCAAATCGAAAACCCGATAAATTTTAGGATTCATTCCACACATTTTTATATCGCCACCGTTGTTTCGAATGTTTTCAATAAAGCCCATAAATACGCCCAAACCGGCACTGCTGATATAATTGAGTTCTTTAAAATCAATGATGATATTGTAGCGTTCTTCGTCAATGAGTTTCTGGATTGTTTCCTCGAGTTGCGGTGCCGTATGTGCATCCAAAAATCCGCCAATGCGAAGAACGGAATAATGATCGCTATCATCACGTTTTACCTGGAAATTAGCCATTCATTCCTCCTATACCGTAATTTTTTATACTGCTCGAATTAAAATAAAAGTTAAATCATCAAAGGACTTTTCATCCTCAACGAATTTATAAATATAATTTAACAAATTTAATTTAATTTCCGAAACAGGATGCGCTTTATATTTTGAAAAAACCTCTATCAATCTTTCTTCTCCGAACTCTTTGCCTTTTTTATTTCTCGCTTCAATGGCGCCATCCGTATAAAGCAACAATGTTTCTCCGGCGTTAAGAGATATCTTGCGTTCTTCTATCGTTTTATCAAAAATCAGTCCTGAATTCAACCCTAAACTGATGCCACGTGGCTCCAGAATGTCCACCTTGTTTGATACCGGTGACGCAAGATATACCGGACAGTGTCCGGCTCTGGCAAAGGCAAAAGTTCTTTCCCGGGCATCAAGAACGCCGTAGATCATGCTGATGAACTGATTCCGCTCAATATTGGGATAAAGCGTTCGATTAACCTGACACAATATCTTTGCCGGAGAGGTCTGTGTTTTAGCCAGAGCGTTGATGATTCCTTTTACTTCAGCCATATAAAAGGCAGCAGATGGTCCTTTACCGCTGACATCGCCGATTACGACGCCGAGCTGATGGTCGTCCAGCGACAAAAAATCATAATAATCACCTCCCACCTCAGTGGCAGTACGACAAACCGCATCGATTCGTATATTCTGCAATTTCGGCATCG
>CAZSOP010000440.1:0-3893 GCA_964608385.1 uncultured Cytophagia bacterium | reverse complement strand
TCAAATCACTATGAAGCCTGATCGATTCCCGCTTGTCAAATAAATAGCTGGGAATTGTTGAATCCAGATAAACTGCTCTTTTCATATAACGCTCTATTGATCAATTTGTTGCTCTCTATTAATTAAAGTTAAGAATTGAACTGACTTTTGCAATAATTAAATGTAACTCTGAATCCGGATGCGACGTTTTTGTAAATCTGCTCACACCCGGCACGGTCAAGATGGTGACGGTATCCAGAGCGGTAGAGGCATAATCGTCGCCATAGGTGGACCAGCAATTGGCGCGATCGCGCCTCGCTATCATTTGGGAAAGAGCTCGACAGTCGGAAGAGCCTCCTAAATAATTTTGGCCCCGTTTTGGGGTCGCCAGTTTTGGGGTCGGACCTAAGGGATTGTCTGTTTCTTATGAATTTGTAGAGAAATTGGGTGAATCAGGAGTTGAAAATATTATCCTAAACAAATAAAGAGGGTTGTTTTCGAGGCTCAAACGCAGGTTGTTTATCGATAATACTTGCTATTATTTGCTATTTGAAAAGCGCCAAAACCGGACATTGCAAAATTATATTTTAATCCAGATGCTCGTGCAACCAGTCCGGCAAATATATTGCCCGTATCTCGAGCAGATATATAAACACCAGGTACAATTTGGGAACCATAATAAAGATCTTTACCGGGTGCATAAGATTTTAAATCATATATCTCATTATTACCTGCATTTAATGAGTATTCAATAAAGTCCTTTGCATCATTGGGATTCAATTTGTTATAATATTCATCAATTCTTTCGCGGGCCCAATTACTTGCCAAATCAATACGACCTTCAGGTACAATAGCGTTGAATTGATCCCACATTTCTTGATTAATAAATGAATTCCAAGCTACCGTTTCACCGACATATGTTCCACATTCTTTTAGCAACCTTCCGCCGTAATCCTCACCTATATTAAACATATATATACCCAAGTCACCATCAGGTATAACTTCATGAACCTTTCCTGTGCTATCAATTAGTGTTGATAATCCTGTGGGATCTGTAAATTTCATGGGCGAGTTGTCACAATACACATAGGGAGAATGGAATTCCTTTAGCGGATCCACAGTCAAAAACCTCCCCACCTTTACATCATAATACCTCGCCCCAAAATAATACAACCCATTCCCCTCATCCAGCTCTTTACCGGTGAACAGATAATCACTGTCATCATCGCCTTCGGCGTGATAAATCGCGCCAAAGGGATCATAGTCCCGACGCATATCGCTGCCATCCAGACGCCGGGTGCTGCCGAGGTGGTCGGTGTAATACCAGAGATATCCCTGGTCGGGTTGATAAGCACAGATGCGGCGGCCGTTGGCATTACATCAAAATTGCGGTTTGGACAAATTATATTAAAATATAGACATAATCACGATTCAAGGCAATAAAATTCGGATTTTTTTGATGGAAAGCAGGACAAACACCTATTTTTTTCTTATTGTTGATGAACGGCGGTCAGGGTTTGGTCCCCTCCGGCTCTCCCATTCGCATAGATCTTTCGCAACCGGTAATTTTTTGAGCATTTATGATCGACCAATAACGGAGGCCGTCCAATGGCGAATGGGAGGATCCTCCGGGGGCTCCGCACGCTCTCCCGCAATTCTTTTCAATAACCGATGTGATGCGCCACCCAGGCTCTTTGCTTGACAAAATGCAATGCCCTGGGCGGGAGGATCGTGCTACGCTGACATTTAAGGCCGTCAAAGAAAAGAAATCATAGTGATATATAATCCCGCTTTGCCTTTGCAAACCGCGACGACACAGACATCCAAGCGTGACGAAAACGCATTTGTGATTTTACGCTCAAGCAAACGATAATGCCTTTTGCCAGAAGGCAAACAGGCTGTTTTCGATAACGAGATTTCTTTTGCATGTCTCTATTGCGCAAAAGATCCTATTTTTCTCTAGAAAACCACAGACCGCCATGCTGCCGGGGTAAACATCGCTTACTCTATCGCCAAGCCCGGACGGATGCAGCGGTGAGCACGGAATCAGCAAAGCGAGGTCAGAAAAAGCGATCATATCTTATTGATGGCGGCCATATGCTTTTGAGCTTTCTAAAATCAGGATTGTACAAAATCATCATATAAAAAATAGAAAATACTGATCTAATATTCTTCAGCAAAATATGCAACTGTTCCAATGAGAATGACAAAATCTGAAAAAAGGAGCAATACTAAAAATATTTTCGTAGAAAAATCTAAATCAAGCCAATTGTAAAAATAATTACGACAAGAATAAGTTAGCAAGCCCATCAACGCTAATATGGCTAATAAAGGATTGA
Organism: uncultured Cytophagia bacterium; assembly: GCA_964608385.1. Lineage (GTDB taxonomy): Bacteria > Zhuqueibacterota > Zhuqueibacteria > Residuimicrobiales > Oceaniaggregativiventaceae > Oceaniaggregativivens_A. Next base: position 1,575 of record CAZSOP010000440.1, on the reverse strand, counting down.
TGTGAATAGACCACAGAAAATCAACAAAATCTTTGCTGAATTCTTCCAGTAATCCCATTGTCATTTTTCTCCTATACTGAATGGACTATACTTTGAATTGAGATAAAGAGAATATGCAAGTGATGGTGCTTGTATTCCAATGTATATTGGTCCTCCGTGACAATTTTTTAAAAACTGACCGTTCATACCTCTAAAAAATGTATTAAAAGTATTGGCCGAAGGTGTTGCTGCCACTTTGGCTGTCATTAAGGATAATTTGCCCATTATGGCAGAAGATAGGTTAAGAGATGCATTATTAATAAATTCGGCACGAGAACCATTCAAGAGTTGCCAATCCGATAATGACTAGGAATAAGCAAAAAAAATCCAATGATAACAAGTGCAATACCGCTCCGTACTGCCCGTTCACCAAACTCTATCGGCCCCAGCAAATACCAGTCAAGTTCCTTCGTAATAACCGTAGTAAAGCCATTAAGCAAGCAGAGCATAGACAATAAAAGTTTAAATGGAGCATCCATTTACTTTATCCTTAAAAGCATCAAAGACCCAATTCATTACTCAGGAATTGATGTATAGTGTTTCCTAAAACACCTGCACCACCAATGGGATAGTACCCCGGTTAATTTAACGCTTATAAACAACAGCATTAAATTTATCAAAACAGCTTATTCGCCTATCTTTAACTCAGATTTTGTTGTCCTTCAGCTGATTCAATTTTCGAATCGTAAACATTCATCGCGATAAGCCAAGCAGCAAAAGAGAATAATGTTATCCATCCAGGGAATTTTTCCATTTGATCAGCTAGATATCTTAAAGATATATCAATTATAAAGGTTATTATCAGAAGGAAGTTTATTAAAGACCCTTTTTTTAATAAATAGAGACCAGCTCGCCAATGTTTTTTGAAATACGCATAACCAGAGACACATCCAATTGCCATGGCAGCAATTCCGCTTTTCACAGCCGTACCACCAGTTTCTATTGTCCCCAACATGAACCAGTCAAGTTTTTTGGTAATAATAGTTAGTATGCCATACCAGACAAAACAAATAAAACCAAAAAGATATTTACCATGATCGCTCATTGACCTTACCACCCAAAATGCTTTACTAATCTATCATGAGCAATACCACCAATAACACCAGAAGATGTTAGCGGATAGATGCCCGGATTAAGAATGGCGCCAGCAAAATCAAAGGAATGGGCACCATAGTTTCCAATCATTTGTGTGCCCCTGGATATATAAGACACACTCTGCCAATACCGAACATTATATGGCACGCTGCCAGGAAAATGTTTAGCAATAGTCGTAAAAGTATTATATGAATTTTTCGCAGCGCATAAGTTATGTGCAAACTTTAGTGTTAACCTTACATCTTTGGTAATTCTCGTTACTCTGGCAGCCAATTGGGTGGTTCTGGCACCCAACTGCAACGCACTGCCGGCAATAACGGCAGAAGGAAAACAAGCGGCCCCAAGCGCAATCTTTCCAGCAGTCTTTATATGTGGGGCCACAACATCCTGATGATAGGCGTGTGCTGAGCCGATTCCATAATTATAAGCAAGTTCGTATAA
>CAZSOP010000439.1:0-3896 GCA_964608385.1 uncultured Cytophagia bacterium | reverse complement strand
TCAGCGGTAAAAAAAGTACTCATTATTCGGAAGAACCAGATTTATTCTTTTTAATCATTCAAAAACAATCAAAGACAATGAAAAATCGCCATGAAATAATAAATCGAATTATTCAGAACGAAATCTATTGTCCGGTTGCTTTTAATATGGCGGGCAGGGTTTTCCAGATAATTTTCAAATCCAGGGCAATCGACCAGTTGTCGATATACTCCAGATCGAGTTTTACCCACTCTCTGAAAGAGACACGGTTGCGGCCATTGATTTGCCACAAACAGGTCAATCCCGGCCGCATGCTATAGCGGCGCTTTTGCCAGCGCTCGGCAATACCATTGGCATCGCGTAACGGCAACGGCCGCGGGCCGACCAAGCTCATATCTCCCCTGAGAATATTGATGAACTGCGGCAACTCATCCAGACTCATTCGCCGCATCCACTTTCCCACCGGCGTAATGCGGGGATCATTTTTCATCTTGAATACCGGCCCGTCCGATTCATTCAGATGTTCAAGATCGGTCTGCATCCGCTCTGCTCCATCAACCATAGTCCGAAACTTGATCATCTTAAAACGCCGCTTGTTGTATCCGATCCTCGTTTGCCTGAAAAATACGGGCCCGGGCGAAGAGAGCCTGATCAAAAACGCCAAAAGCAAAAGCAATGGCAGAGTGATAATCAATGCTGAAATCGAAAGCACAATGTCAATACAGCGCTTTAACCATAATATTTCATTGTGATCATTATAGGTAAAATGAATTGCTGACAGGGGAATATCATCCAGCGTATATGAATAGGTCTTGATGTTTTTAAATTCAAACCAGTCCGACTGCAAACGACAGGAAATTCCCAATTCCCGGCACAAGGTCATAATGGCGCGTATTTCTTCATAATAGCTCTTGATCGGCAAAACCATAAAAACCTCGTCAACAACATGAGATTCGAGGTAGTGGGGAAACTCGTCTAATTTGCACAATCTTATGGCATGCGGGATATACTTTTCCGAAGCGATAAAATCATCATCGACGAATCCGACAAGTCTGTAACCCAGTTCCGTGTGCCCCAGAATTTTTTGCGCCAGTTCAATGGCCCGGGGCCCGCTGCCGACGAATACAACATTTCTCAGATTTCGACCGCGCTGCCGCAAAAACACCAGTCCGGCACGGACAAATGTACGGCTCAGTATCACTGCAAGCAGCGAAAAAGCCCAAAAGGTGATGAGTATATTTTGGTCAATACGTTTCTGATAAAAGAAAAATCCAAAGACCGATAGCACCAGAGCGCTGCCGGTGACCGCTTTAAAAATATCAAACCATTCACGCAGTCGATCATCCAAACGACGAACCTGATACAGATTAAAATATTTAAACAACCGGTTCCAGATAAACAAAATCGCTAAAAAGACCCCCAGATCGATAATTCTGATTTCAGCATTTAAAAGATTTACAAAACTCGGAATCGGTCCGCGAAAAGTATGAATATATACCGATAGAACCAGCATGGAAAGTAAAACAGCAAGATCCAACAATCTCGTACTGTGTGCCAGAATTATCTTCCTGAATGTCGACATGATGACCTTCCTGTACGTTTCGTTCGCAATGAGGATGTTATCCTGAGGCCGTCAACGCAGGGAAAACCCACCTGTCCGGCCATGTCGGATAGAAAAGCAATCCCTGTGCCAAAAGAAAACAGAAAAAGACCAAGAAACTTTATGTTTAAGCGTTTGAAAATTATTGTGTTACGGAAGACAATTCGAGGCGAAGCGTTGCTTCTTTCCAAATGCATTATTAACAGTATATTAAATCACAAATTCGCTGGCGGGCAAAAAATATTATGTGATTTTTGTGACAGTACGGGAATAATACGCCACAAAAGATTTACACCCCAAAATAGCTATCAGCGCCGGATCAAATGCTCCAATCCGTACTTTTTGAGCTTATTGTAAAGGGTTCCGCGACTGATCCCCAGAGTGGTTGCCGAACGTGATATATTTCCATTATTTCCCCGTAAAACATGACCGATCAGTAACTCTTCCGCATCGACGAGGTTGTAAGAGTTTAATCGCAATTCAATTGTACGGTCGACATGATTAAAACTCTGAATTCCCGTGGGCAAATCCTCGAGACGGATACGGCTATGATCGCAAAAAATAACGGCCCGTTCAAGTATATTCTTCAATTCAATAAAATCACCCGGCCAGTCATAATGATATAGCTTGTCCAGGGCAACCTCTTCAATCCCCTCGATCAACTTGTGCCACTGATCTGCATAAAACCGCACCAGCTGGTCAACGATGGGTTCAATATCCTCCTGATGTTGCCTTAACGGCGGAATATCAATAGGGGTACCGAGTAGTTTATCAATAAATTCCTCTGAAAAACCGCGACTCTGATAATCGGATAAGGGGTATTGAGAAGACAATAAAATACGATAAGGTGCAGCACCGTCACCATTCAGACGATCCATATTATCGTAAAAATCGACCAGCTTGAGCTGATTTTCAAAGGAGAGAGCTGATATCTGCTCAAAATAGAGCGTCGCCTGATTTTGATTCTTTTTCTTGGTTTTTGCCGATTCGATAATTTCCTCAATAGCTCTTTCGTCTTTACGGCAATCCATCGTGATAAAAGACTGAAAACGCCGGTAGCTGAAAAAATGAATCAGACGGGCGTAAAATTCTCTGTCGGCATGCGGATGTGCGACCAGGGTAACAGGCTCGCCTGTACGCGCTGCAACAGCCAGCCGCTTGAAACGGTCGATCATTGTCGCAGAGTTTGGACGGTAGAAAAAAAGAAACTTTTCCCGTTGCCAGTTGTTCCGCCGGGCCTGCAGCAGCTCCCGTTGCCAGTTGAGGTCGCATATCCGGTGCAGGGCATCAGACAGCTCCCGGGTATCCGGAGGATCAAATAAAAAATCGTATACACCCAGCTTGAGACACTCGGCAAGCAGCTGAACCCGGTCAGAAGGCAAAACAACCAATACGGGCAGCTCCTCCTGCATTCCGGTAATCTTTTGCAGCGTTGTCATAGCTCCGGCAGGCCAGTACATGAAATCCAGCACAATGGCCTGGCAGACCTGACGTTGATGCAAAAAGAAAAGAAGGTCATCCACCCTTGCACAATGCTCGATCTGTAACGCCTTTCTCCGGAAAATAGTCTCGTGCGCCTGGAATAATCGAAAACGACTGGTCAAAAACAGAACCGTTCTGTGTTTCAGCACCCAAATTTCCTCATTTACATTCCTGCCAAATAAAAAACATATAGCAATCTTTATACCGCCCGGACTAAAATCTTAATCAATAAAAACAAAAATTTAGAACAAAAACGGAGTCATGCCCTTCCAACCGGTTGTGTCATTTTGATACAGTCGTCCGTTTTTACGCAATTGTCCTATTTCTGTGAAAGTTTATATCGGGAGTGATAATCAGGTACCCCCCTGAGAATCAGCAAGCCAATCAGCATCAAAACGGCGAGTACAGCAATGGCGACTCGATATCGGATGACAATGTTAAACTCGATCAGCAGAAAAGTAACCGAGCTCCATACCAATGGACCCAGAATAGCCGCGACTTTGCCGGAAAGGGCGTAAAGACCAAAGAATTCACCAAGCATCTCCTGCGGTACGAGCGAAACCAAAAGAGGCCGTGCAGCCGTCCAGGTGGAGCCGAGCAAGGCGCCGATAATAGTGCCGAGAATCCAGAAAACAAGAGAGCTGCTGTTCAAAACCACCACCATCAAACACAGGACCCAAAACGCAATAACCGCAATAAGCGTTCTCTTTGGGCCGTAATGATCCGTCAGAATACCACAAATTGCAGAGCCGACGACAGCGGAAGGAATGACCACAACAAAGAATAAATTCGCCTCCGCGCGGGAAAACCCCATTACCATCTGAGTATAAACGCC
>CAZSOP010000438.1:0-3899 GCA_964608385.1 uncultured Cytophagia bacterium | reverse complement strand
AATTAAAATATGAACTAAACTGCATACCTCTCATCGATCGGTTAGTTGTCGCAGCGTACGAACCAGGGCAATATAATTTTCCGGTGGCGTGTTTTGCAGTACAGCATCGGCAGTTGAAAAAATGTGCTTGCTGCCCTTGACCTGATCGACCATAAAACGGCAAGCCGCTTCGACCTGCTCAACCGTACCATCCCGTAAAAGTGTCAGCGGAAAATTACCCTTGCTGCAAATTGAATCATGTAGATGACATCTTGATTCTGCCAGATCATTGTCGCCTTCCGGTGGTGATGCCAGGGTTTCAATGACATCGGCGCCCATTCGATTGAAATAGCCCTTTTTTATCAACTCATTGGTAAATCCACAGTTATGATACCAGAACAAACAATTACGCTCGTGTGCAAACGCTGAAAATTTTTGAATCCAGGGCAAATCCATTTCCAGAAATAGTGCCGGTGAGGTCATCTCCAATCCATAACTGGAATCGCTGATAAAATCGAGCCCTTCCCCGATGGCGATGTCGATGACAACAAGAGATGCCTCATAGAGCGCTTGCATCGATTTTTGAAAGGTTTTGGGGAAATCGTGATAGTGGTAATAGATGGTTTGTGGGTTGATCTGATAACCGAGCCATGACGGGTGCGGATGTCCGGCAACGATAACGCCGTTCTCGCCGACCCTGGCGCGCAGATCCCTGAAATAGGTGCGTATGGTTTCCGTTTGATCCGATACCCGTTCACAAACAGCAATCAACTTGAGGTGGTCTTTTTCGGTTTGAACCGGGCAGGGTACATCGTCGTTCCAGGAATAGATTTTGCGGGGAATGGTTTTGCTCCAGGTGCTGTCAGCCAGCGGAATAAACGATACCTCGTTTTCAGCAGTTGAAAGTTCTTCGTCGACCTGCCAGGGAAATATCAGTTCATGAAACTGGCTCATAAACATGGGTTCATAATCGAGCAATGCGGCCAGCCGGATTTCATTGACGATGTTGTCGTCTATGGGCTGTTCTCCAAGGGTTTGCAGGGTTTCTGCAACAACCCTTTCGTCAGGCAAAAAAGGCGAGATCACCGGACGCGCGTGATTCGGATCTGTGATATAGGACAAGAAACGTTGACGGGCAGTATAGTTGTCTTTATTCATAACTCAACATTCCGCTAATATTCTATCTACAACGATTTGTCTGAATTCCGGTGACAGACTGGCAAAATAGGCGCTGAATCCGGTCACCCGAACCACCAGGTCGGGATATTTTTCCGGGTTTTTATGGGCTGCCAGTATTTTTTCCTTATCGACGATATTGATATTGATCTGTGTTCCCCCTTGTTCGAAATGGCTCTTGATCAAGTGAGCCACCTTGTCGATATTCTGCGGACTAGAGATTCCCGGATCGAGCTCGATTTGCATGGGCGCCGTATTGCCGTATCCCGGTTGAACCGAAGCGACGGCATTTGCGAGCGCTGTGGGCGCACCATCTCTGCGAAAACCTGCATCCGGATTGGGACCGTGAGAGATGGGGCTCTGTGCTTTTCGGCCGTTCGGCGTGGCGCCTACATCGGTGCCCAGCAAAATCGTTGCCGCCCAGGAAAAAATACCGGGGATCATGTTGAAACCTTTTGGCGTCGGTTTTTCCTTGACCAAATCGCTAAACAGCCCGGACACCCTGATCGCATAGTCGTCTGCCGGAGAATTGCCGCTGCCATAGCGCGGAATATTTTTCATCATCAACCGCGCCTGTTCTTCTTCAGGTCCTTCCCAGTCATTCTTTAGATGCTTGTAAAGATCGGTCCAGTTGATACGATTTTGTTCCTCAATGCGCAAGGCAAGAGCGGCGAACGAATCGGCAACCGTCGCCAGACCAGCGCCATCAATGCAGAGGTTATAGAACTCGACCCCTCCATGCGATGCATCGCGGCCCTTTTCGATAGGACCATGACAGAGTAAATCGAGATGCAGCTCCGGAAAGACATTGTACATATGGTCCATATGAAAATCAAGACTCTTTGCCGTTGCCTCCACGGCATGGCGGAGGTGTTTTTCATATAGACGCCAAAGCGTTTCCATGGAAAAATCCTTATCGTTCTGCATCATGTCATCAAAAGCAACCTCGAAAACAGCGACAAGATTGATTTTGACGCAGTCATTGACGGTATATTCCCTGCCGGGCAGAGCCGACCAGTGGCAGCCTGAATAGGCGCGTTCACGTGCAAGCTTGATGGGATAGCCGTTTTTGCTGAATCCCTTGCTGGTTTGATCGACACCGAGGAACTTGGGAATACCGGTTTTGTCTTCGAAGAGGATCTCAACTCCCCGTTTTAAAAGCGCTCTATCGGTTTTTTCCCCTACGCTGACGCCGATATTGGCCGGAATGCGTAACTGGTGCGCTGCCTGTAAAACCAGATACGACAGCTCATTGGTGGTGTCGTTACCATCGCGATCGGGCCCGCCCAGCTGGGTATAGCTGGTATCCATGACCAGATGACAGGCGAGATAAAACACCGCCTCTTCATCGGTCAATAAACCTGCTTTTTTATCGCAAATATAATAAGGATAGAGAAACTGATCGATGCGTCCCAGCGAACCGCCCATGTTATACATCTTGCCCGCCATTTGGTACCACAACATCCATTGACAGGCTTCTCTGAAGATTTCAGGTGGCTCGGTGACCAGCTTTTTATTGATGGAAGCGATGTCGAGCAAATTTTGTTTTAGCTGCGGATGGTTTTCCGATTCCGCCATCTCAGACGCTGCTTTGGCGTGACGGCCGATCCAGCTCTGAAACCCGAGCACCATCGCCTCGAGTCCGGCATAAAGCTCTGTCGCTTCCTCGTCGGTATTGATGGTGCGATAATGGTGGATATTATCGAGAATACCGCCCCAGCCGAGCTGAAAACCGATATGCATATCCTGGCAAAAGTGCTGAACGGCGCCAATGCCGTGTAAAAATTTATATTTTTGTTGTTCTTCGTGCAGATGAGAGTAATCAAAATCCGGGTTCCAGGCCGGCTCGCGGTAGGACAAAAAATTGACCATATAGGCACCGGCAAGGGCGCTCATGGGATCGATGTAAAGGGGATGGGTTTCCAGCAGCTTGCGAAAATTTTCACCGCAACTACGCGGTCCAAAAAATCCGCCGCTTTTGTGGTTGCTCTTTGGCGTAAAATCGGATAAAAGACAATCGGTAATGGGAACGCCGGAACCACTGATGACCTCCACCAGCTTGCGTTTTTCCACCGGCGGCAGAATAATGGCGTGGTCATCGAAATCCATGGAACCGATGGTTTGCCACTTTTCCTCAGTGTGTTTCATTTTGGTTTTGTAGAGCGACTCTAGTCGCTCTACATAGGTTAAGTTTCGATTCATTGTCTATTCCTGAAAATAAGGGTTCACAATCTCCAGCAATTCAGACATGGTTGTCTTGCTCAGCGGTTTGACCGCTTTTGCCTTGTATTCCATATCCAGACTTTTATACTTGTCGCCTGCCATTTGATGAAAGGGCAAGAGTTCGAGGCGAATCTCTGCAGAAATATTGCTTTTTTTCCGTTCATTCTGTAAAGTGTTAACAAAAGCGGCAATATCGGCTATGGCCTTGACGGAATCGTTAAATTCCGGTATAACCGGAATGCGAAACCACACCGGAATATCCATGTGTGTCAGCATGCGTGCATTGTCAAGTATACGCTGGTTTCCGGAACCAGTGGCTTTTTTGTGCAGATCGTTATCCATGTGTTTGATGTCCATCATCACCAAATCGGTATAGGAGAGCAATGCGTTTAACTGTTCAGCGGGTGCAAAAGCACAGGTCTCCAGGGCGGTATGAATGTCCTGCTCACGGCAGCGCTTTAAAAGCTGCAGGGAAAACGCTTTCTGCATCAATGGTTCGCCGCCGGATAGCGTTACCCCAC
>CAZSOP010000437.1:0-3901 GCA_964608385.1 uncultured Cytophagia bacterium | reverse complement strand
CGAAAGATACAATCTCAACCTCTGAACGGTTCATTACACCTCCTCCATTTTTTGTTAATCTAATCAAGTAAAAACAAAGTTGAAACATAAGATATTCTTCCGGCCCTTTGAGCGCCTCAACAATCGGAGATGTATCATGCTGCCTTTACTTGCTCGCCAAAGTATCCGAAAATCCAGACAATAATCCAATTTTATGCAGCATGGCCAAACTGGATAGAGTCTTCACCATAGCGGTTGCGAATTTCATCCATAGCCGCCCGCAAAGCCGCAAGTTTGTGATCTGCTGGCGGTGCAAAAAGCGATAATTGTCGCGAAGCAGGACATAAACGCTGCAGACGCAGAACGAGTTTCCGAACCCGAACCCGTAAAAGATGACGCTCAAAAATACGTTGCGCCATGGAAAGCAATTCCTGTTCATCTGTAGTTGCGCTAAAGCAGCGCTGAAGGGTATGGGTCTTATGATTCGAATAGTGAACATCAATAGATAAACGCCGGGTGCTGAGGTGGTTTTGCCGTAAACGGCGCGTGGCAGCATAGAGCAAACGGTACAAATTGCGGCAAAGCAGGTCGTAATCGTTGCTGTCTTGATCCAGTTGTACAAGCTCTACGATTTGCGGGCTGCGTTTCGGAGGCTGCACCGGACGGTTATCAATGCCATGAGCACGTTGATATAAAAGACGGCCAAAACGGCCAAAAACCATTTGCAGGTGCTCGACCGAAATCAGACAAAGTTCGCGTATAATTCGAACATTCAGGTCCACCAGGGTGTTGCGTACCGGTGGTTTGATACCGGGCAAAAACCCTATAGTCAGGGGAGCAAGAAACCCGGACTCATCTCCGGGACGCACATCGATCAGGCTGTGTAATTCTCCTTCAAAAGCCGCAATATCCGAAGCCACTTTGCTGACCAATTTATTGCCGGCAACGCCGACATTGGCGGACAACTGTAGTTCCTGTCGAATATCCTTTTGCGCCCTTGCCGCTGCATCCTTGATGCCGCCGAATAATCTTCCGGACCCGCTCATATCGACATAAGCATGACCAAAGCGCAACGGCTCGATAACCGGTGAAAACCGGGACAAAACCGTACTCATTGCCGAGGTCACACGCCGATAAAGAGCATGGTTGGGAGGTAAAACACATAGGTCGGGACAATTCTTTAATGCCTGCTGCACCGGTAACCCCGCTCTGACCCCCTGCTGACGCGCCTCGGATGACGCTGTGCACACCAATGAACGTGAAACATTTTGCACCGCTATCGCCACCGGCCGCTGACATAAACGAGGCTCCAAAACACGCTCCACCGCAATCCCAAAATCCGCAACATCGATATGAATGACCGCCCGATTTACCAACTCCGCCACCTCCTATTCAACCGTTTCCCGCATCAATGCCACCACCCGCCCCTGAACCGACCAGTCCCGTTCCGGAAAAATATCGGTAAAAGCCGGGTTTTCCGCCTTGAGGTAACGAACACTATCTTTGACCACCAAACGCTTAACCGTCGCATCCCCTTCGATCAAGGCCACAACAACCTGCCCGGAATCCGCCGTGGTCTGCGACCGTACAATCACCAAATCTCCGTCCAGAATACCCGCATTTTGCATACTCTTCCCGTCAACGCGCAACAAAAAATGCCGGCCGCTGCCGACAAGCAAATAGGAAGGAACAGCGACATAACGCTCAATATTTTCCTCTGCCAACATGGGTAACCCGGCCGTAACCGTGCCGACCAAAGGCAATTGAACCTCTTCAGCGGCAGCCAATACACCGCGGTCTTCCAAAACCTGAATGCCACGAGCCTTGTTGCGCTCCCACAAAATATATCCCTTACGAGCCAAAACACTCAAATACTTTATGGCTGTATTGCGGGAAGCACACCCCAGCGCATCAGTCAACTCCTGAAGTGTCGGAGGATAGCCCAATGCTTTAATATTGTCCAAAATAAGTTGAAAGGCTCTCTCTTGTTTGGGTGTCAATTTTTCCATGACCCCTCCCGATTGGTAACAATAAATTCACCTGAATATACCATTTCAAGACCAAAAAGTCAAGAAAAAGTGTACATAAGGTCACCTTTATTGATGATCAGGAACATTTAAAAGGGTCATCAGGCGTTTATGGACATGAGGAGGGACCTGTTTATCTTCCAGGCAGCGAAATAAATTGACGGTATTGCGAATGGAACTGAGCTGATTGCGACATTCGGAACATTGTTGCAAATGCGTGGCAATCTCGCGACAAACCGGAGAGTTTATATCCTCGGAGAGCTCGTCACAGATACGTTTCAATAATGTTTGACAATCCATAATATCCCCATTTGTAATAAAATTGATCATTGTTGTGGCATCAAAACATCATTACACAGATTAGATGCAAACAAGAGCGAAATGTTTCACCATATCCTAGCGAATTTTAAATAATTTAACTTTAACAATTCTGCGTTCATCTGATTGTAAAACGCGGACAATGCCGTTACTCAGTTTAATTTTGGTACCGGCCTTGGGGATTTTTCCGAGTTCATGCATGATAAATCCGCCGATGGTGACGTATTCTCCAACCGGAACAGCAAAGCCATATTTTTCCCGCAAATCATCGATTTTAGTACGACCATCTGCAATAAGAACTTTGCTGTCGATAACCTGGATAAAATGAGTGATATCATCAAATTCATCGATAATATCGCCGAAAAGCTCTTCGATAATATCTTCAATGGTAACCAAACCGGCAACACCGCCATGTTCATCCACCACCAGAGCGATGGAAAGACGATTATTTCGCAACTGCGACAGAGCATTGATAGCGCGGGTGTTCTCCGGCAGAAATAAAGCCGGCCGTATCGTCTGTTTGATGCGGTGTTGAGTTCTTAAAAAGTCGAGCAAATAAACAAACCCGACTATCTGGTCAATATTCTGTCGAAAGACCGGCAGGCGCGAAAATCCACTTTCTTTGAAAACCAGCAAGAGCTGATCGGTATCCATGTTTTCATCAACCGCTACAATGTCTGTACGGGGAATCATGACTGCATCAAGACGTTTACTACCGATTTTAACCGCACGGGCGATCAGTTGATGCTCATGGCGGTTGATTTGAGTCTGGCTCGAGTATTTTCGCACCAGTACAGGCAAGTCCATTTTGCGAAAAAAGGTGATTGCGCTCTTGCGCTGATCTCCCAGGACAACAACCAAAATTTGCACCGTCCATTCAGCGATGTGGATAACCGGAAAAAAAAGAATATAAAAGGTATGCATGAGAAAAGGAGTAAAATGAACCATCCGGTTGGGGATTTGTTGTGCAATGCTCTTGGGTATCACTTCACCGAATATGAGCAGGAAGGACGTGGTAAAGAGAACCAGTAAAGAGTCCGGCATAAATGGCGAAAAAACCAGAACGGCAAGCGAGGAACAAGCCACCATAACGATATTGTTTCCCACCAAAGTGGTTGTCAGATAGCGGCTATCGTCGGACAAAAGGCGGGCCCGGCTGCTGTCCTTGCGTTGACTTTTTACCAAAATCTTAAAGCGGTTGGCTGAAATGTATGCCGTCTCGCTCGAAGAGAAAAAGGCGCTTAAAATCAGGGTTAAAACAAACAATATTTCCGTGATCACAATGTGTTGACCTTAATTTTGCCACCGCTGATATCGGTGAGTTCTTCGATAAAAGCGTCAGCATGATCTTTCCGAATGAGAATCGTCTCATCGACCGAAACGGAATAATCAACATGCTGTATTTGCGCATTATATTTATTTACCAATTTATCAACCTGCCCGGTCAGCACGTAGGGATAACTGAATTGCAGGCGTTGCGATAGGTATTTAATAATAATCGTCGCCTTTTGCAAGGCGAGGGTGGTACTATCCGTATAGGCCCGCACCAGCCCACCACTACCAAGCTTGGTTCCGCC
>CAZSOP010000436.1:0-3903 GCA_964608385.1 uncultured Cytophagia bacterium | reverse complement strand
CGTCAATATATCCTGTTTCAAAGACGCAGCGGCTGGTTTTTGCTTTTGGTCACCGGTTTTATATTTGTCTTTAACGGTTATCTGACTGCGCGGCCGCTTGTACTGTATGGAGAGAGATTCATGAGTGGATTGCGTATCTGGACGATTCCCATTGAGGACTTTGGCTATGGTTATTCATTGGTTCTTCTCTCTGTTATTTTATACGAATATATCAAGGAACGCCATTATGGCTAAAACGATCCGCGTTATCGGCGGCGGCGTCGCCGGGCTGAGTGCAGCGATACGTCTGGCATATAAAGGCTATGACGTCAGTCTATATGAACAAAATCGCACACTTGGGGGGAAAATGAACCGCCTGACGATGCAAGGCTATCAATTCGATACAGGCCCGTCGCTGATCACCATGCCCTTTGTCATTGAAGAGCTCTTTGATTCCGTTGGCGAAAATATTACAGACTATATTAATTTTGTCCCCATTGATCCCATCTGCCGGTACTTTTTCCCCGATCAAACCGTTTTTGATGCCTGGGCTGACAGAGGAAAAATGATTGCAGAACTCGAACGCTCTTTTCCGGATGAGGTTGATAATTTTAACAAATTTATGGCCTATAGCGCCCGAATTTATAACAATACCGCCAATGTATTCTTGTTCTCGCCGATACATGAATGGCTCAGACTGATAAACCTGAAGAATCTCCTGATTCTGATGCGACTATATCAAATCGATCCTTTTCGCACCGTTCACCAGGCCGTTAGCCGGTTTTTTGTTCATCCCTATTTAATACAGCTTTTTGATCGCTATGCCACCTATAATGGTTCTGACCCCTACCGGGCGCCGGCAACATTGAATACGATTCCTCATGTGGAATACGCCTTGAAAAGTTTTTATGTCGGTGGCGGAATTTACGCGCTGACCGAGGCATTGGTTACGGTGGCCAGACGGGTGGGTGTTTCTATCTATACAAATGTCAGAGTCGAAAAAATTCTGCAAAAACAAAAACGCGTCAGCGCTATTCGGATCGAGGGCGAAACGTTCGATGCCGATGCCGTGGTCTGCAACAGCGATGTGGTGGTTACGTATAATGATCTCCTTTCCGACCTGACGCGCCAAACCTGTAAACTCAATCAGCTCGAGCCGTCGTTATCCGGCCTTGTCTTTTTTTGGGGTGTCAATAAATCCTTTCCCCGGTTAAAGCAACACAATATTATTTTTTCTGATGACTATGCCGGAGAGTTTCATCAGATATTTCAACGAAAACAACCCCCGGATGATCCAACTATTTATATTGCCGTGACGAGCAAAAAGGATTCACAACACGCCCCTTCCGGCGCAGAAAACTGGTTTGTTTTGCTCAATATGCCCTACCTGACCAGCAATGATCCATGGGAGTCGATTGTAAACCGGATGCGGTCACAGGTGTTGATAAAATTGAAAAAATCAGGAATCGATGCCGCTGCCCATATCGAATGCGAAAACGTCATGACGCCTCTCGATATACGCGATATATTTTCAAGCAATTGCGGCAGTATCTATGGTCTTTCTTCCAACTCGATGATGGCAGCTTTCAGCCGCCCGGCCAACAGAAACCGGGACCTGAAAGGTCTCTATTTTGCCGGCGGATCGGTTCACCCAGGCGGAGGGGTGCCGCTCTGTATGCTTTCCGGCAAGATGGCGGCGGAATTGGTTGCCGAGTATGAAAAATAGCTGGTTTTTGTGTCAGGACTTGTACGCAAGGAAAAAATGAACCATAGATTCTAACCACAGATTACGCAGATGATAAAGATTACGGCGATTATATAGATTACATCACTGCTGTCCCAAATAACAAAATCAGTATTTTTATTACTTTATCATATTAGCTGGTAAATTCGTTTTTCATTATCAATTTTGATCGGGTGGGATATCATGAAAAAAATTATTATTATCGGTTCCGGATTTGGCGGTCTGGCGCTGGCCATACGTCTGCAGTCGCGTGGATTTAATGTTATCATCCTTGAAAAAAATGCGCATGTCGGCGGACACGCTTATCCGCTGGAAAAAGCGGGTTATCATTTCGATATGGGCCCATCGCTGACAACCGCTCCGGATATTCTACAAGACTTGTTCTCATGCCAGAACCGCAATCTTTTCGAAGAAGTGGAGATGGTCAAACTGAATCCTTTTTATCGTATCTTTTATCATGACAAGACCTTTCTCGATTATTCTGATGACAGAGAAAAGATGAAATCACAATTGCACGCCTTTTACCCGGGTGATGCTGATCGTTATGACCGTTTTTTAAAGGATTCGGAAAAAATATATAATGTCGTTATTGCTCAGGGTATGGGAAAACAGCCCTTTATGACTATTTCCAGTATGCTCAAGTTTTTCCCCAAAGCCATTCAGCTGAATGCTTTGCGTTCTACCTATGGATTTGCCAAAAAATATTTCAAGGACGAAAAAAGCCGCTTTGCGTTCAGTTTTCATCCCCTTTTTATCGGCGGCAACCCGTTTCGCGCCCCTGCTGTTTATGAAATGATTCCCTATCTTGAAAAAGAGGGGGGTGTCTGGTACAGCAAAGGGGGGATGTACAGCTTGATAGAAGCCCTGGAACGATTGTTTATCGACGCCGGTGGAGAGATACACACAAATGAACCGGCAAAGAATATTGTTGTTCGCAAGGGCAAAACAGTCGGTGTCCAAACGGAAAAAGCATTCTATGACTCCGATGCGGTGGTTTCCAATGCTGATTTTATTCATAGCTACCGCGATCTGATCGATCCGAAACAGCGAAGAAAATGGAGCAATCGCCGCCTGAACCGTCTCCATTATTCCATGAGTGCATTTATGCTTTATCTGGGTGTTAAGAAAAAATTTCCGCAGCTTTTACATCATACGCTGATTTTATCGCCGCGCTACAAGCAATTGATTACCGATATTTTCGACAGGCATGTCCTGCCGGATGATTTTTCCATGTATCTTCATATGCCGTCTAAAACCGATCCGTCCATGGCACCTTCGGGATGCTCGAGTCTTTATATACTGGTACCGGTAACGCATTTAAAAGCCGATGTGGACTGGACCCAAAAGGCCGGTCCCTATGCCGATCGTATTCTTCATTTCCTTGAGCATGATTTCGGTCTGCAAGGGCTGCAAGAGAATCTTGAAGTCAAGGAGATTTTTACGCCGCTCGATTTTGCCGGCAAGAATAATTCGACCTATGGCAGTGCCTGGGGAGTTGAACCGCGGCTGACCCAAACCGCCTATTTGCGACCGCACAACAAGAGCGAAGATATCGAGAATTTTTATCTGGTCGGGGCCAGTACCCACCCGGGAGCGGGTTTGCCCGGTTGTTTGCTGACCGCCGAAACCACTGAATCGGTGATGATTAAAGACCTGGCATAAAAGTCATCAACGTCGTTAATGTTGTTGACATTTTTTGATATTGAATCCTGGTATAAAATCGTGGCATTTACCAGGGTGAGAAATTCGACTGGATGACGAATGCTATTGAATAGCCTGTATCAAATCGACCGGATCAAACAGAGAACAGTATATGATTTATCCCGATCATAAAAAATGGGCTGATTTTATTTTCAAGCCATACCTCTATCGGCTCTTTAAACATCATTTTCATTCCATCATCTTACTCGATAAGCAGCCGGTCGTTAATGAACAACTACCGCTTCTGTTGTTGCCCAACCACAGCAGCTGGTGGGACGGCTTTTTTGTCTATCTTGTCAATGAAAAATTTTTTCATCGCCGTCCCTATTTGATGATGCTTGAGGAACAATTATCACAAAATCGGTTTTTCCGGCATGTAGGAGCTTATTCCATAGACCCCGCTTCTTCGGCGGAGATGAAAAAGTCGTTGCGGTTTACTCTGGATTTATTTCAACCGAAAGATGCCGGCCGCCTGATTT
>CAZSOP010000435.1:0-3919 GCA_964608385.1 uncultured Cytophagia bacterium | reverse complement strand
GCGTATACCAGGATTGATACATCCCCATGAATAAAAAGAGCAAAAACCACATAAAATAGATCACCAGAGATATCTGGAACTGTGCCCCAAACCCTTGTTCTACAAAGAGATCAAAGCTGCTTCTCAGGTGAACCAGCCCAAAAAAGGCCACGTTAATGGTTATAAAATCGACAAGCAGAAGCAATAATTTTTCTATAGGTTTTGGCATCTTTATATTCTCTCTATCCGTCCCCACGTAAGTTTTTGTGATCCTCTTTAAAATTTAAAAAATCCCAGCAATAATCCCAGATTAACCGCACAGAGATAATACGGAATCAATAAAAGTTTCGGACATCGAGTTTTCATGTCCAGATAGCATCCCAATCCCGCGAAGAGATAAAACATGACTTGTAATGCCATGGTGATCTTGAACAGCGTCGCGTGTAAGAGGAACAGGTTGGAAATAAATGCCGACAAAAAGAAAAAGGGGATAAACCAGCGAATAATTTTATGAGACCAAAATCCAAAGGCTGCGAATCCCCTGAAGGGATTGAGAAGCGATTTGAGCTCAGCGATCGAGTTAAAGTTGGATACACCAATGCGAATCTTTCGCCTGAATTCTCCCCGGATGCGGGGAGATGTGGTTTCGCAAGCAACCGCCTCATCATCGAAAATTATATCATAACCCGCTTCCACAACCTTGAGCGAGATGACAAAATCATCCACTAAAATTTTACGCGTTGACAAGGGCGTATAGAGATTTTTACGAATTGCGTAAATTGCTCCATTTGCTCCGATTACCGTCCTGATATAACCTTCCCATTTTTTGATTTGGGTTTCATATTTCCAATAAAGGGATTCCCCTTGGCCGCTGCTCTTCTGATCAGGATTGGTAAGACAGAGCCGTCCACAAACGCCCCCCACATTTTTATCCGTAAAATGTTTCATCATGTGTTTGAGCGCATTTTGGTCGTAAATTGTGTTGGCGTCGGAAAATACAATAATTGTTCCCCGGGCACGGGCGACGAGTTCATTTACCACGCCGGCTTTACCACGCCTTGTCTTAAAAACGAACGGTTTAATCACGTTATCTTCGGAGGCGTTGAGGATTTCATCGGTTTTATCATTCGAGCCGTCGGAACCGATCAGAATTTCAAGTTTAGCGTTTGGATAATCGAGTTGATGACAATTTTCAATTTTCTTCGGCAGCGTTTCCTGTTCATTAAAAGCGGATATAACCATGCTAATGAAGGGGTGGTTTTGTTCGTCCACAATTCTTTGTCGGTGATAGAATCGGCTGATCAGAAACAACAAAGCCGGATATCCGAAATAGCTGTAAAAAATGACAAAAAGGGATGTCAGAAAAAGTATATTCATGATCCTCTGATCGTTAGCACCATAATCTTCCACCGTGTTTTTTTAAATAATACAAAGCTCTTTCCGAGATTGGATTGCGGTGGTTTTTGAAAAGCTCGACGCCTTTTTGAATACCATCTTTAAGAGCGTAAAAATAGTATTTAAGGGCAAACATTTTTACTGCCTGGACAAACCAATATCCGCTCCACAGTGTCAGATTGATCAAGAGATATCGTAGAGGAAGATGAGGTGCAAGGACGTAAAAACGGTTACGGAAACAGTAATAGAGTTGTTTTTTTTGTGTAAATCGTCCTTTAAGGGACGCTTTATGATAAACGACGATATCGGGTGTATAGAGTATTTCGAATCCATTATTTATCATTCGAAAGGAGAGCTCGAGCTCTTCGCCCCAGTACATTAAATCCATAAACGGCCCGGTTTTATCGAATACGGATTTACGGATGGCGTTTGCCCCTCCGAGAAAATAACTCACTTTCATGGTTTTATCGATTAAACGGCTGTCGGGATGAGGAAATTCTTTGGCATTGACTTGCCGCGAATAGTAATTTTCGATCCTGAAAGCGAGGCATCCGATTTTGCCGTGTTTTTTTAGATATTTTTTTATTTTCAGCAAGGCATTTTCAGTCGCCACAACGGCATCGTCATCCAGGAAAAGAAATGCATCACCATTTGCGTGTTTAATGCCGGCATTTCTTCCCCCTGCAACCCCCTTGTTTTCCTGCATGCGGTAATATTTGAGATCGTTTTGTTTGGGTAAAAGCGAATAAAGGGTGGATCGAGGATCGTTATCGATGACAATTGTTTCAAAATGACCGGCCTGATTCAAAACAGAATGAACAGCTTCCAGTACATCATTGTGCCGTTTATAGGTGATGATAATTACAGATATATTCATAAGTGTGTTCTGTTATACTTTGTTTAATCAAAAACTTAAAAAAAATTTTTCTATTTTGCAACAGCTTTGCCGTTAAGAAAAAATTTTGTTTTTAAATATAAAATGTGTACAATTTACGACATTGATATGATAAAAATCAGCAATTTTCAGAGGCAAAAATGAGTCGAAAGAAAACAACTTTTCTCGATTATCTTCAACTATGTGTTCGTTATAAGTTTTTTATTATTTTTAATTTTTTAGGGATTTGTGTTTTGGCGGCGTTGTTGAGTTTGATTATCCCCAAAACCTATCGTGCCTATACTGTTATTTTGCCTTCTTCCAGTGCAGGAGACATGCTGGGTCTCTCTTCAATGCTCGGCGATTTACCGGCTGCGATCGGGAATTTAGGCATCGGCGGGATTTCCGGGGAAACCAGCACCTATTTGGCGATATTGCACAGTCGTACGGTTAAAGACTCTGTGATCAAAAAGCATAATCTGATGCAACGGTATAAAACCGAAACCATGGTGGAGGCGAGAAAACAGCTGGAATCCATGATCGGTATTAACCTGAATGACGAAGGCAGTATTACGTTGTCGATCGCTACAAAGACCGAATATTTTTCTTATGGTCCGGAAGATATGCCCACGAAAATATTGGCACGCGATATGACCCTTTATTATCTTCAGCAGTTTGAACGGGTAAATGAACGGCTGCGGAGCGAACGCGCGCGCACCAATCGGCAGTTTATCGAGCAGCGATATTATAAAAATCTGCAGGACCTGGCCACAGCCGAAGAGGCTTTGAATGCCTTTCAGAACAAATACGGCGCCATTGCATTGCCGGAACAGACCGAAGCGGCTATTAAAGCCATGGCACAGTTGAAAGGCATGCTGACAATAAAACAGGTTGAAGCCGATGTTTTGGAAAATTATGTTGACAGAACGCATCCGGACCTGATAAAATTAAGAAATGAGATCAGGGAATTACAAAAAAAATATAACGAATATATAACTTCTTCCGACACTAGCGTTCATAAAAACGATATTTTTTTACCGTTGGATGACATTCCGGATCTCGGACTAAAGTATGCCCGCCTCTTACGCGATGTCAAAATTCAGCAACAGATACAGGAATTCGTATTACCGCTATACGAGCAGGCTAAAATTGAAGAAGTAAAAGAAACACCTGCTGTTCAGGTGCTCGATCCGCCGGTCATACCCGAACGCAAGGAAAGTCCAAAACGCATGTATATGGTATTGATCGCAGGGATGCTGAGTTTGATTTTTTCAGCCCTGCTTGTCTATTTTGTTATGAATTTGGAATATTTGAAAAAGCATAATCCGGAAAAATACGATCAGATCATCAGGATCAAAGATGATATTTTGAGTTATAAACGGCAGAGAAAATAGTTCATGTCCACCGAACATCTTCTGAGGCGTACAGCAAAACACTCTCTTTTTTACATTCCCTCTGTAGTGGTTCCGGCCATCGTGGGAATTGTGCTGATTCGTATTTTTACCACTGTTTTTAGCCAGGCGGAATTTGGATACTATAATGTTACCCTGTCGACTTTGGGACTAATCAAGGTTTTCAGTGTTGCCTGGCTGTCAACCAGTGCTGTACGATTTTACGCTGTTTTTAAAAATAAAAACAAAGAACCCATTTTCTTTTCCACGCTTTTAATCA
>CAZSOP010000434.1:0-3929 GCA_964608385.1 uncultured Cytophagia bacterium | reverse complement strand
TAACTAGATTTGTTTTGAGGTTTGTGCTTTTATTTGCAAAATGTATGCCATACCATATGCCGGCACCGAAAATGCTTCGGCTTGGATCGGTGATTTTGTCCGAGTCGATAAAAATCACAACGGTCTGCAGGATACCGGGGAACCTGGCCTGCAAGGCGGGAAGGCCATGATTTTTTATTTTTCCCAACCCAAAACAGTACCTCACCCAAAGCCGCAAAGCGCCAAAGGGATACAAAAAAACGATTCTGTTTCTCTCGGCAGTTTTCTGTAAACTCGACGGTTTAAATCTTCAGCTGTGCAAGCTGTGTTTAGTACTTTTCCTACGATTTACACGCCGGCTCCAGGGCGATTAAACAAGTGTAAAGTTTCACCCTCTATTCAATGGTAGGTGTGGTTTCTGTTCCACAATGTCTTGATTCTTTCATTCCAAGGGGTTATTTTGATGAACAAAATCAATTGCTTAGCGTTAAACAGCGGACAAGGGCTTGGTACAATTTTTGTAATCCCTTTTAAATGTCGACTTTTCATATTTATTCATGTTATACAGGAGCATTGAACATGCGAAACGGTATCTCTTTGATTATCGTATTAACTCTTCTTATCCTCGCAGGCGCTTTGCAGGCTCAATTCATCAAGGGCACGGTGGTCGATAATCCTGCAGATAAGGTCTATTTACATGAAATTGTCTTTGGCAAACCCGCCCTGATCGATTCGGCGGAGGTGCGTGCGGATGACAGCTTTGTCTTTACTACCGCCGATTCCCTGCCGGCGGGCATGTACCAGATTAGCGCCGCCGGAATGCAGTCCATCGATATCATCGTTAACGGCTACCCGGTGATTTTTCATACTCACGTCTGGGCGGTTGTTGACAGCATGAGGGTCAAAAGCTCTCTGGATACGCGGCTCTATTACCAGCTGATCGGCGAGGAACGAGAATTTCAGAAAAAAAACAGCGCCTTGTCACAGTTGATCCGGCTCTATGCTGACGAGTCTGAAAAAAGCGAATTTTGCCGCTTGCTGCAGAGCGAAAGTGACAGTCTCGGCCGGCTGCGGATACAACGGCAGGAGCACTTGGCAAATACCTATCCGAATAGCTTTATCGCTGTGTTGCTGCAAAACAGCCGGCCACCCGGGTTTACACAAGACTTTCAAAACCAATACAGGGATGAAAATGCCTTTTTGCGCGATCACTATTTCGACAATCTGAATCTCAACCAGTTGATGCTGCTGCGCAGTAATATTCTGCCCAATAAAATCAATGAATATATCAATCTGTACAACGTCAAAACCGAACGGGAGTTTATCGCCGCCATCGATTGCATCGTTCTGAAAATGTCGAAAAACAAGCGCATCCACCAGTATACCCTTGAATATCTGCTGCAAAGCTTTGCCGAAACCGATTACGATGATGTTTTCTTTTACATTTCCAGCCTCTATGAAGCCGAGCATGGCTGCCTCAACGAAAATCTCGATTTTGATCTGAAGACGGAAAAGCGTATCCGGCAAAATTTACAGCCGGGAAAAACCGCACCGGAGATTCGTCTTGAGAATCCGGACGGTCAACTAATTTCTCTGCACGATGTTGATGCCGACTATACTCTGCTCATGTTCTGGGCATCGTGGTGCTCTCACTGTGTCAATACCTTGCCTGAGGTCGATCGCCTCTACAAAACCCATAAAGAGGAAGGTCTGAACGTGTATGCGGTTTCCCTGGACCGGGAAAAATTCGAGTGGATAAGCACAATAGAAAGCCAGGCGCCTGACTGGATTCACGTTTCTGAATTGCAGGGATGGGAAGGAGAGTACAATACCACTTATCATATTCGCGGCACGCCGACCTATTATTTGCTCGACGACGACAAAAAAATCATCGCCAAACCGGTTTCCCCTGATCAAATCGAGGTAAAATTGCAGGCGGTACTTGAATCAACTTCTCAGTCGGAGTCCGGTGGATAAAAAAGCGTTTCCGCATCGCTGCCCTTACGTACAAATACGGGTATGCTTTTCAGATCGAATTCAGCCCTGGTCCACTGGCCGCCCTGCAGGCGTTTGCCGTTAAAGGCGTGTTGCCATTCACATCCCTGCGGTAAATAGACGTTTTTTGTGGTTTGTCCTAGCTCGGTTACCGGGGCCACCAGGATATCTTCACCGAGGCAGAACTGATCTTCGATATCGGCGCACTCTTTGTCGTCGAAATTGAAAAAGAGGGGACGAATCGCCGGCCACCCCTTTTCATGCGCAATTGCCATCTGCTGCATGACATAGGGGCGCAATCTTTCGCGTAAAAACAGCTGTTCCTTGATGATTTCATAGGCCTGGTTGCCGAAAGACCACACTTCATTTTCGCTACCGCACATTTTGCCTTCCGGTTGGCGTACGCCGTGCAGTCTGAACAGGGGACGAAACACGCCGTACTGAAACCATCGCACCACCAGCTCGCGAAACGCCTCTGTTTGCGGATAACCGTTTTTAAACCCGCCGATATCGGTGGTCCACCAGGGAATACCGCTGAGGCCCATGTTGAGTCCGGCTGGAACCTGTCGTCTCAGGTCATCAAAAGTGGAATCGATATCGCCGGACCACACCGCTGCAGCGTAGCGCTGGCTGCCGGCCCAGGCGGAGCGGCATAGCATCAGCATTTCGGTTTCGCCAACGGCTTTCATGCCCTCGTAAAAAGCGCGTACGTGTTCCCCGGGATATAGATTTAAGACCTCCGGACCGTTTCCCCCGTAAAAATCGACGTGGTCGGGATGTACCGGTAAAATTTCGGGTTCACAGGCATCGAGCCAGAAAACCCGGATGCCATGATCATAATAATTTTTTTTCACCTGCTCCCACAGAAAACGCCTGGCCTGAGGATGGGTGGCATCATAAAAGTGTACATCGACAGCGCCAACCGGTTCGGTGTCGATAAAACGGTTATGGGTGGGCAGACCGCGGCGCGTACGGATGAGCCAGCCGTTTTCCTGCATGGTGGCATAGTTTTCACTGCGGCTGTTAAGGGAAGGCCAGACCGAGACCATCACTTTAACCCCCATATCATCAAGTTCTTTGACCATGCTTTTGGGATCCGGCCACTGCTCCGGATCGAACATCCAGTCCCCCTGCAGCGTCCAGTGAAAAAAATCGATGACGATTACCGACAAGGGCAGGTCGCGTTTTTTATACTCTCGCGCCACGGCCAGCAGTTCTTCCTGATTGCGATACCTCAGTTTGCTTTGCCAGAATCCTGAAGCCCATTGCGGAAATGCCGGGGCGCGGCCGGTAACCTCTGTGTATTGTGTCAGAATATCGCGGCAGGAGGGGGCAGCGGTGATCCAGTAATCCATCTGTTTGCTTGCCTCTGCATGCCAATGGGTGATATTTCGCCCCAGCTCAACCCGGCCGATCGCCGGATTGTTCCACAAAAAGCCATAGCCGCGGTTCGACACCATAAAGGGAATGGAAACCTGTGTGTTGCGCTGCAACAGCTCGATGATGCAGCCCTTTTGATCCAAAAAGCCATGCTGGTGCTGGCCCAGGCCATAGAGCTTTTCATCGTCATACGCCTTAAACCAGGTGTCGATGCGGTGTAGCTGCCCCTGAAGCGGTAGAAACGAGCGGCTTTGCATCTGGAACTGGGGCACGCCTTCCGCCAGGTATTCTTTGCCGGTTTTGCTGTTGATAAAGCTGAGCCGGCCTTCTTTATCGATGATACAACAAAGCTCGCCGTTGCAGATTTTGGCTTTTTCGTCTTCGATTCTGATCTCGGCGCGGTCATCGCGCGGTAACAGCGCATGTAGCGTTGTTACATCCAAAGGACGCTGAGAGGCAACGCGTATGCGCAGACTGTTTTTTCCCCAGGCCTGGATGTGAAGGGTTTCATAGTCGTGTTTGCAGATGAGCGAGTGGTCCTTAACCTGGAACGCGGGCATGGTTGTCTCCTTGAA
>CAZSOP010000433.1:0-3932 GCA_964608385.1 uncultured Cytophagia bacterium | reverse complement strand
CGACGCCGTTAAACGGATCGACCAAATCACCAAAATGAGCGCCGTTCAAAGCAATAGCCATAGCGTTTATGGTAAAATCCCGCCTCGCCAGATCAGTTAACAAATCTGCCTGTTCTACCACCGGCTTGCGACTATCCCTATGATAACTCTCCTTGCGGGCGGTTACAAATTCCAATGTCCGGCCTTTAAACGGGATCATCGCCGTACCGAAACGTCTATATACAGTAACTCTTTTTAGATCAAAATGCCTGGCTAACGCTTCAGCCAGGTGAATACTATCGCCTTCAACGACAAAGTCTATATCGGTAACAGAACGGTCTAAAAAGAGATCCCGGACATAACCACCGACGACGTAGACATTAATACCTATTTGATCGGCAATGGTGCTGATCTCATGAAAAACGGGTTGCGCTTCAATGTGATCTGAAATTTGATCAAGTGTAGTCATTCTATCCCGATATTTCGCTTTTTCACACCAACATCCTCCTGCATGTTGCCCCCAAGCTCGCAGGTGACGTTTTCCTCAGCCGCTAAATAGCCCTGAACAATATACGATGTTCTATCGCAGCCGGAAGAGTATTTATGGCCTGATTGGTTTTTGTCTTGTTTTTTTTAAAAAAAATAATCATTATAATACTAAATACACTTATAAAGGGGTCGTGCTACTATTCAATATATAATTCTGGGCCAGAAAAACAATCTTTTTCATTTTTGAAATCTATTGTCTCATGAATGTACAAATGTTTCAGTAAAACACGACCATTTTTTATACAGTTTTCAAGGCATCAACATATCCTTGGCGTTGTTTCAAAAACTCGGATTTACAATTGTAGTAAAAATCGATAGTTGCATCCTGGACGTTTACCGCTGGATCTGTGAGCGATTTTTTTTAATCCGGGATCAAACACTGAATTATGTGGCACTGTATTTGCGTTGCACTGGCCAGTATACCATATCGGTATCAAAATGCCGAAATTTGGTGAATCAACTGGAGGAAAAGATGAAATCAAATTTCTATCTATGTATATTGTTACTGTTGATCGGGGTTACCGCCCCGCTGCTGGCTCAGGAAGGTACGATTATCGACAGAACCACGGCAGACCCGGAAAAAAACGGCTATGCCCGCTGGATAAAACTGACCTTTCAAACCACACCGGGCGGCACCAACAATTTGAACGACAATTTTAACGGTGTCAAGTTTATGATCGACCTGAATCTCGACCGGGATGATAACGCGACAACACACACCCCCGGTGAGGTTTATGCCATTCGTGGCGATTCGATCAAAACGCACTATAACAGCTCCGGCGGCCAGTTTGATCCGTATTTGTATTTGCCCATCAGGGGAAATCACGATACCAACATTCGGCCACGCGTCAAACTGGAAACCACGGGTTCACTCAGAATCGGTGCTTTTCAGCTAACCATCCAAAACGATACCGGATATGAAACCTGCCACGACGGCATCAAGCCGAACCTGAGAATGGCGATTTATTATGATGACGGCAGTGGTTCATCCGGTCCCGAATCTCAAAGCCCGGGCAACACAACCGCTTTTGACGGTTATATCGACCGCATCGATATTATCTGGAGTGAACCAATGGATACTACCAACAAAGCGGTTAGCGGCGATATTTTTAATGGACTCGGAGATACAATTCTGCGAACGCAAACGACAGGTGAGTGGTACGATGATGAAAACCCCCTGACCTATGACTATCAGAGATTTACGTTTTACGTTATCTCGAGCGCACCCAATACCGGTGTCTCCATCACCATCACCTATCAGCCGCCCGTCAGCAGCCTGGACAAATTCAAAGCCAAGTTTCCCTATGATGGTGTCAATCGCTATGAAGCTGAAAGCAATTCCGTCACGGTTCAGGACAAGGCGGGGCCGGCAATCATCAGTGCCAAGACCGTCAGAGCTCACGGTAAAAGACGTCAGCCCCTGGCCGACGCACTTGCCAACAAACGCGTCCTGGTCACCTTTAGCGAAAAGGTCAATCGTGCCAATTTACTCCTCGATGACCTGACCTTTACCGTCACAATCATGGGTACGCAGCAGGATGTTTATGCCGTGCGCTTTCCCACCAGCGGATATAGTAAAACCTTTGAAATTGAGCTGGATGATCCCTATTCAACCGAAAACGATACCGGCAGCATTCGCTATAGCGGCAACTCCCTGGTTTCGGATATCAATGGCAACCTCAACGGCATCTCCACAGCCAACGAACCGCCGACGCGGCCTGCGGCGGGCTATGGACTCTTGATACCTGTTTGGGATGGAATCCTGCCCAACATTATCCGTGTCCGTACCCGTGATGTCGCTTTGCCGGGTGAGCTGGTCAGCGGCGGAGCAAATGGATGGGGAGTGCTCGATTATGTCGATATTATTTTTGATCACACCATGGACACAGGGCAGCTCAGCACAAGCGGCTTTACTGTCGAAGGTGAAGGTATACAGGGCATCGCCGGGGTTGGAGCCTGGTTTAACAACACCACCTTTCGCATCCCCATAGCGGCAAGCAACCCCAAAATGCCTAATACCGGCCTATTACCACAGATAAAATACGAAAACCCGGGAACACCGAACGGTATGAGAGATAACACAAATCACGGCTATACCGAAAATGTTTTCCACAGTGATACGACGTTGTCGAACAGCAATTACCGCATCGTGGAAATCATCGATAACGCCGGTCCGGCCATATGGCGAGCCACCACCGCGAGTAAAAACAGCATTCGCATTACCTTTAGCGAAAAAATCAAAACGAATTTTCCCTCGAGCTCCAATTGGCCGACAAACCCCGCACATGCCTATACTTCACCAAAAAAATTCATCTGGTATGTGGACAATGTTGCCTCCGAGGATACCGGAACCGAAATTTTCTTTACCGGCATTCAGCCGAATTATCAAAACAAAATCGTTTATCTGCACCAGACCGGAACAACCTGGACAAAATACGATAGCGGCGGAATCAATTTCACCAGCCAGGGTGTTGTAAGAGATATTGCCAACAACGGCAACGATCAGTATGATAATGATACCAGTCTGAGCTCGAAAACAATTCTGGGGTCGGATGTCAAGGTATACAGAGATACGATTGCACCAAATCTTGTTGCCGTTCAGACTGTAGATAGCGATTTGAACGGAAAAATTGACGGCTATCGATTTGTTTTTGACGACACCTCTGCCGTCTACCCCAAAACATCATTCGACATTGGCAACTGGACGGTTATTTCTTATTATACTCTGGAAACCAAATCCTTGCTTGGGCTGGATGAAAGCGGCTATACCGTCGTCGGTTCTGATACACTCTCGGTATTGCTGCGTTTCGAGGAAACCCCGAATGACACGCTAAAAAAACGAGCCTATCTCGGCGACACCGGCGATGTTCCCGATATCATTGTTTCTACCGGCCAGGGCTTTTCAGACTGGGCCGGTAATGTTATGGACCCATTGCCCATCGGCATCACCAAAGAACAGGACAAAGCCGGTCCCGCCATCTGCAAGGCCAAAACCATAAGCACTCAGGATGTCGATGTCTTTATCAGTGAAGATCTTAAAGACGGTACCGTATCCCGGGATGACTTTCTTCTCAATATGGTCGTACCTTTACCTTACCCGGGTACGTTTCCCATCATGACTGCCACTGAACAAACACCGGAGATGCACGCCAATCCGGAAGAGATTAAACATGGACGCGTCACTCTAAAAGTACCCTTGGTAAGTTCCTGGCAGCCCGATTATGAAGGGTTTGTCTCTTTTTCACAACCCGCTACCGTTTATGATCATGTCAGCGCCGGTGCCGAAGTCGATCTTTTGCTGGACAATCCAAATACGCAGCTCGACACTATCAAAGTAGATGACAATGCCGCCAGTCAGTTCGATATTCATTTGAAAATACCCGGTAACCCGGTTAGCGGAGCAC
>CAZSOP010000432.1:0-3933 GCA_964608385.1 uncultured Cytophagia bacterium | reverse complement strand
CTGCGGGTTGCTTTTTTTTATCAAACAGATAATGCCCTATGACCAGATAATCCATCTCAGTGCTCATAAAACATCTATAGGCATCATCCGGCGTACAGACAATGGGTTCACCTCTGACATTAAAAGAAGTATTTACCAGTACCGGACAGCCGGTGCGGGCCTTAAAATGCTGCAGAAGCTTGTAAAAATCGGGATTGGTTTGCCAGTGTACGGTTTGCAGTCGGGCGGAATAATCGATATGGGTGACCGCCGGTATACTGGAGCGGACAATATTCAATTTTTCTATGCCAAAAAGATTTTTTTCTATAGCCGACATTTCATGTTGCAGTTTCTTTTTTACGTTGGCCACCAGGAGCATGTAAGGACTGGGGCGATCGATATCAAAATAATTCGACACCTCTTCTGCAATAATAGCAGGTGCAAAGGGCCGGAAAGATTCGCGGAATTTGATTTTCAGATTCATTTTTTTCTGCATCTTCGGACTGCGTGCATCTCCGAGAATACTTCTGGCGCCAAGAGCGCGGGGACCGAATTCCATGCGGCCCTGAAACCAGCCGACAACCTGTTCCTGACTTAATAATTCCGATACTGTGGTGTATAATTCGTCACCGTCGAGTTTTTTGGCCGGGAGGCGATGCTTTCCGATATATTCTTCGATGAATCTATTGCTGAACGAGGGGCCCAGAAAGGAACCGTGTTGTGCATCACTCGAATTATTGCTCTGTCTTGGTTTTTCAAGATATTGATACCAGAGAGCCAGCGCTGCACCCAAGGCACCACCGGCATCACCTGACGCCGGTTGTATCCAAATATCCTCAAAAAGACCCTTTTTGAGGATAAGACCGTTGGCAACACAATTCAGGGCCACACCGCCGGCGAGCACAAGTCTCTTTTTGCCTGTAATCTTTTTGGCGTGTGTGGCCATTTTTATCATCGCCAGTTCAATGACCTTTTGTATCGACGCTGCCAGGTCCATATCCTTTTGCCGGAGTTGCGATTCCGGTTTTCGCGGTGGACCGCCAAAGAGCTTATTGAATGCACCGTTGGTCATGGTCAATCCCGCCGGGTAGTTGAAATAGGTCATGTTCAAGCGGAAAGAACCGTCCTCTTTAAGATCGATCACATGGTCGAGAATCCTGTCGGCATAGCGGGGTTCCCCATAGGGCGCCAGCCCCATAACTTTATATTCGCCCGAATTTACTTTAAAACCAGTATAATAGGTAAACGCTGAATAGAGTAACCCAAGCGAGTGAGGAAAGTGTATTTCGCGCAACAAGGTAACCCGGTTCGCTTCTCCCACGCCCATACTTGTGGTGGTCCATTCACCCACACCATCTGTGGTAATGATAGCAGCGTCATCAAAAGGTGACGGGAAAAAAGCGGCTGCCGCATGAGAGATGTGGTGTTCGGGAAAGAGGATTTTCCCTTTAAACTCCTTGAATTCATCCTCTATCAGATTTTTGATCCAAAACTTTTTTTTCAACCAGAGGGGAAGGGCTTTGGTGAAGGACAACAGCCCCCGTGGCGCATATTGCAAATAGGTTTCCAGGATTCTTTCAAATTTAAGAAAGGGTTTGTCATAAAAAGCGATATAATCGAGCTGCCCGGGGGTTATACCCGTTTCTTGTAAACAATATTCAATTGCGTTTACCGGAAAATCGTGATCGTGCTTTTTTCTGGTAAAACGCTCCTCCTGGGCTGCAGCGATGATTTTTCCATCCTCGACGATAGACGCTGCACTATCGTGGTAAAACGCCGAAATACCCAAAATATTCATAACTATCTTCCGTTTTCAGCTGAGGTTATTTTTGTGCGGATTTTTTGATATTCATCTGTATCGATCTTTCTGCGGCAATGCTTTCCAGAGTCTTGTAAACCTTGTCCTGAAGCGGAATGCCTTTTTTCATATGGTGGTCGTATCGTTCGTACTCTTTTTCGCCATGAATAAAAATGCGGTCTTCACCTTCTGCTTTGGCAGAATTTTTCAGGCGGTTGATAAGATCATCGAGCTTTGTTTGAAACAGCTTTTTTTCAATAAAGGTTTCAATTTTCAACGCCATGAAGAAATGGCTCACCCTGGCGGGAGCGGCTTTACCGTTTTTCGGTGCATTTATCAAATCAGCATAAGCGCCGCCGGATAAAATGCCGCATAAGATATCGACCAGTAAGGCCATACCATAACCCTTGTATCCGCTATATAGTTCACCTTCACCTCCCAGCGGTAAAATACCACCGCCGATGCGGTTGAGCATATTATGCAGCACCTGGCCGGGATCGGTCGTTACTTTACCCATGTTATCAACCGCCCATCCCTGTGGCAGCGATTTTTCTTCGCGATCATAGACTTCGAGTTTTCCCCTTGGCACCACCGAGGTGGCCATATCGAGGAAGAAGGGTTTGTTTTTAAGAGTCGGTGCCGCCAGGCTGATTGGATTGGTTCCCAGGATCATCTCTTTACCAAAGGTAGGCACGACCAGCGGCGCGGAATTGGTCATCGAAATGCCCAGGAAACCCTGTTGCAGTATCATATTTGAATAATAACCGGCAATTCCATAGTGATTGCTGTTCCGTACCGTAACGATTCCCGCGCCTGTATTTTTCGCTTTTTCTATAGCCAGCTGAGTGGCGAAATGACCTGCAACTTGCCCCAGGCCATCATTTGCATCAACTGTTGCAGTTGAAGCTGTTTGTTTCACAACTTTCGGATTCTGCAAAGGAAAAATGACGCCGTTTTTCATTCCATCCGTGTATCTCTTCAGGCGGGCAACGCCGTGCGACGGGATTCCCCGCAGATCAGCCATCACCAGATTGTCGGCACAGATCCGGGCGGCGTTTTGACTCAGGTTGAAGGTTTCAAAAACACTCTGAATGAATTTTAACAGCTTTTGATTGTCTACCAAAACGGACATGACGTATCTCCTCGGTTGGTTAAACGGGTTTTATGCAGTCGCCCTCACCTTTGTAAATAGGTTCTGAGGACTGTAGGCAAAATACCATTGTTTTTAAAATACGTAACCTCAATATCTGAATCAAGGCGCGATTTGACCGTAAATGTTTTTTTTTTCGCGGCCTCTTTCATCTACTTTGATGTTGGTCATGCCATTATTTTATCAATGTAAACAGAAAAATTAAAAGTTGTTTTTGAAATTACAATATTTATGGATATTATGCAACTCGGTTGTTTCTCGATGATCATGAAGAAATATTTTGCTTTTTAAACGTGAAAATGATTATATTGAAGACCTAGCGAGTAAAAGATGGATGTCATTTTGTATTTTTATTTGTCGGCGAGGATGTTATGAAACTCAAATTTCTGATCTTTGTATTGCCGGCGGTTTCGTTTTTTTTTTTTTTTGCCTCTAGCCAAAAGGGTTCGCAGCAAACGGTTAAGACCGGCGATAATGTAAAGATCATAGAAGATTTTGATCCCGGAACTCTGGGAGATTACCGGCAGGATGAAAGAGAGGAAAGCGAACGTGCCCAGGTATTCGATATCGATAAATTTTTACAAGGATCCGCCATACAGGAACTCGGCGGTGCAACGCAGGTCCCCGGATACCGCATTCAGTTGATCTCAACCCGGGATGAAAGTGAAGCAAGAATTATCAAGCAGGAAGCTTTGTTGAAATTTGATGTTGAGGTTTATACCATTTTTGATAGTCCCTATTACAAGGTCAGGGTCGGGAATTGCATTTCCCGGCTCGAGGCAGATGCTTTGCAGCAAAAGGCAATCGAGGAAAACTTTTTGGATGCCTGGGTGGTTAGGACGATAATTGTACCGGTGA
The DNA here is from genome assembly GCA_964608385.1 of uncultured Cytophagia bacterium. Lineage (GTDB taxonomy): Bacteria > Zhuqueibacterota > Zhuqueibacteria > Residuimicrobiales > Oceaniaggregativiventaceae > Oceaniaggregativivens_A. The sequence goes on along the minus strand of CAZSOP010000432.1, from coordinate 148 downwards.
CGGAAAAAGAGCGCTACGACTAATTTATTCCATATTTTGCAATTGAGCTAAAGGCCTGATTTTTTGTTTGGAATCAGGCCTTTTTTTTATTATATTTATGTTTGAAAATTTTTTTATTTTGTTTCGATTTCCCGTTTTAGGCGGGTTT
>CAZSOP010000431.1:0-3960 GCA_964608385.1 uncultured Cytophagia bacterium | reverse complement strand
GATCTATGGGCAACTCTGACAAAGTAACGTTTCCTGCGCCAGGTCCGTTACTTTGTCAGAGTTGCCCATGATGCTGTAAATAAGTCGATGAACATCTGCCGCATACTTGCGTATAAGCTTGTCTATCGCTTCCGAATTCCCTGATTGACCCTCTCTGATCAGTCTGTCTGTTTCGATATCTCGCGACAAATTCATTCCCGTTTTTATTAATAGACGCCGCTGTTGAAAAAAAGTTCTCGTTTTTGTAAAAATGTCTTTCTCGTTTCTTGCTTGATTTTAAGGAAAAAGTTGCATAAAATACAAGGATTTTTAACCTTTTCTCCGGTGATGAGGTGCCGGGTAAATATGATGGAGGTGTTATGAAAAAAAAGCTGATCACAGGTATACTGGTTATTTTTACCCTATCTCTTTTTGCTGCTGATCCACATCCTTACCGGGAAATGATCGACAATGCCGGTGATGCGGATACGTATCCGAATGCAAGCACAATCGTGATCTTTGACAGTATGGACGTAAAGGTTATGGAATCGGGATTGAGTTATGTCACTCACCATACCCTGACCAAAGTACTCAAAGCTACGGGGAGCAAGGAGCTGCAAAGTCTAACGTTCGGTTATGATCCGCAATCCGCATATGTTGAAATAAAAGAGGCCCACATTTTCCGTCATGATGGCAGGGTGGATACGCTTTCTCTTCAAAACGTTCTCGACCATACTGCACCGGCGCGTGCCATCTACTGGGGGGCAAGGGAAAAAATGCTGCCTGTTGGACATTTGCAGTCCGGCGATGCTGTAGAAATATTAACCTTCCGCAAGGGATTCACCTATGCACTGCTGCAACAAACCGACGAGAGTCGTTCTGAACAAACCGGTGATGCACGATTTATTCCGCCGATGCGGGGTCACTTTTATGATATCATACCGTTTTGGTCTCGTAAGCCGGTTCTGCTCAAGTCCTATACAGTTTCTTTGCCTTTAGATAAAAATCTTCAATACCAGGTTTATAATGGTGAATTGCAGAGCTGGAGTAAACTGGATCAAGACTGCATGCGATTCCATTTCGAGAAAAAGGATATTCAGCCGCTTCAACGGGAGGCTCACATGGTCGCTACATCGGACGTGGCGACAAAGCTTTTGCTATCCACATCACCGGACTGGAAGGCAAAGTCGTTGTGGTTTTACAATGTCAATGAAAATGTCAGTTTTAACCTGACGCCCGAGATCATCGAGAAGGTGAAAGCGTTAACCAAGGACTGCAAGAGCGATGAAGAGAAGGTAAGTGTGCTTACCCATTGGGTAGCAGACGAGATTCGCTATTCCGGATTAACCATGGGAAAAGGAGAGGGCTACACCCTGCATCCGGCGGAGATGACCTTCAGAGACCGTTGTGGTGTCTGCAAGGATAAGGCCGGGATGTTGGTCGCCATGCTTCGGGCTGCTGGTCTGGAATCCTATGCTGCCATGACCATGGCGGGATCGCGTATCGACCGGATACCGGCGGATCAATTTAATCACAGCGTCACCATCTGGAAACGCGGAGAGGCTGATTATGTTCTTCTCGATCCCACCTGGGTTCCTCATACCCGTGAACTGTGGAGCAGCCGAGAACAGCAGCAGGAATATCTTATGGGTGTGCCTGAAGGAGCGGATTTGAAAACAACTCCCATCAGTCCACCACAAAATCATCCTCTGGTCGTAACGGGAAAATCCAAATTACAGTCCGATGGTACTTTGACCGGATCCTTTACACTCACCGCAGACGGCCAGGCAGATTCACAGATACGGCGGAATCTGACCAGACGTCGAAAACAAGACTGGCATCACTATTTTGACCGTGAATTGTTCGACCTTTCTCCCAGAATTCAGGTCAAATCATTGCGATACAATGATCCCTATGATATTTCACAGCCGATGAAAATCACGGTCGACTATGAGATTCCCGCCTATGCGCAGACCATTGGTGATAAACTTGTCTTTATTCCTCTGTTGGCAAAGCATGTTTTTGCTGGTCGCTATACCAGCCCTTATTTACACATGCGCGTCGGTCAAGAGCAAAGAACCTATCCGTTCCGTATCGGTTGTTCGCAATTGATCGAGTTTGAGGAATCCATTCGATTGCCAAAAGGATATGAAACAGAGCGGTTGCCTGAATTTGAAATTGTAGAGGGCAGCGCTGCGGATTTTGAGGCTGGTTATGAGAAGAAACGGAACCGTGTTCAATTTTCGGAAAAGATTGCTTTGAAAAAGCGTATTTTTCAGGCCGGGGAATGGAAAAATTTTCGTCATGCTATCCGTGAGGCCAACAGTGTAAGAGAAGAGTTTGTCATTTTAATCAAAAAATAAGAGGATATCATGTATAAATTCGTTTTGGGTTTATGCCTCATTTTGACTGTTTTTACGTTCTCAACGGCAGCAGAGCCGGAAACAGCCGGAACCGATGCGGTCTATCAGCAGTTGGAAAAAAAATATATCTTGCATCAGGATGGGAAAATTTCTTTTGAATACCATCATAACGTCAGGTTGCTTACTTATTTAGCTGTTAACCGCTATTTTGGGGAGGATTTTATTATCTATAATCCCCGATTCCAGACTCTGGATATATTGAAATCCATTACCACCATGGCGGATGGCAAAAGAGTGGAATCACCCGATAATGCCTATAATACTGTTTTGCCCCGTGCCGTTTCACACGCGCCCGCTTATGCTCATCTGCGCGAAATGGTTGTCACCCATACCGGTTTGGAGCGAAATGCTGTGATCGATTTCTCTTATCGCATCGAGAGCTCGGCGGAATGGATGCCCTGGCTCATGGGCGAAGAGGTTTTTTCCCGATCCTTTCCCGTACAACAGTACAAGGTCAGCATCCGCGTCCCGAATGATGTGCCCCTGATTTATAAAGCCATCAACCAGGCTGCCGACCCCGATGTACAACAGAAAGAGGGATATCGCGTTTATACCTGGATTCTGAAAGACATTCCGGCACGGAATTCCGAGCCTTCTCAACCTGATGCGGCTCTTTCCTCGCCGCGGGTTTTGTTCTCAACCTGTTCAAGCTGGAACGATTTGGTGGAATATATTCCACCGCAGCGTTGCGGTTGCAAGGCCGCCCGCACAGCCTTCAGCCCCGGCCAAACATCCGGAAAAATAGAATCACTTCACAACATTGCCGGACATTTAGAGGATCAGATCAGCAACGCCCCCTTTGATCCGGTTCATATCGGTTATCGCACGGATTGTGCTGATACCGTTTTCAAACGCGGTCATGGTCACGAACTGGAGAGAGCCAATCTGCTCGCCTGTTTGTTGCAAGAGGAGGGATTCGATTGTTCTCCTGTATTGGTCTCGTCCACAAATCAATTTTTTATCGATATTCCCTCTTTTTCCCAATTTAATCACGCCGGCGTGCTGGTTGAGGGGGTTTCCCCCGATCCATTTGTCATGATTATGGATGAAGAGACAATGAGACCAGCGCGCTATACTATTCCCGGGCATATGGTTCTCAAGCTGGATTCTCCGCAGGAACCTCTCTACGAGATACCTCAACCCGATCCGGATGCTCATTTTATCCGGCTCTTTGCAGATTTGAATATTACCCCCGAACTTGACATGACGGGTAAATACAAAATAGAGACGGGCGGACATTATCACAATGGCTATGCTTTGTATAACGAAAAGAAGCAGAAACGCTTTGTAGAACAATATATCGATCCGTATAAAGCCACTGATGTCGATATTGTCTATTTGTCTCCCGATTCCGGCACATATAGCGGCGATATTGAGGCAAAAGAAGCGTTGTCAAAGCGCTCCTCTCTACGACGTTTTGAATTGCCTTCTTTTACAGAGCATTCACTGCACAATGTTGCTGCCAATATAAAGCGCATGTATGCTATCGAGTTGACGCCCGTACATGAAGAGTTGCAATTTAATCTGAATGTATCGTCATTAGAACCTCCCGAAGAAA